>CAZQVW010000040.1:1440-14002 GCA_964596865.1 uncultured Bacteroidaceae bacterium | reverse complement strand
ATTGTTACAGCACTGTTAACGATAGTCAAAACGATTGGAAGTGGATTTTTCTCGCGCATTTTGAGATTAAGCCCGACATTTTCTGAATTTATTACGCAGGAAAATGCGGTGACCCGATGAAAAAGTCGGCGTTTGTAATAATGCGGGGTAAACTGGCGTGCAAAACGAGACCTGTATGGGCGGGTTTTGCACGCCATTCAGCGATTTACTCTGCTTTTTTCTGAATAAGGACGGGAGAATTGAGAGGTAGAGGGGCGCTCTCGCGGCCATAACGGTCTATGGCAGTAACTGAATAGAATAGCAACCACGCACGCGGGATAGGAAGGCGGAGCGTATAGGTGGTGTCCCTAAGATTAGTAATAAAAAGATTGGAAGACAAAGACGTATCCACAGGATACGAATTACTGCGATAAAGAATATACGCGCATCCCTCCACTCCGCTCCACAAGAGGGTGGTGGCGCTGTCTGTCTCCACCACTCTGGCATTGGTGGGCGCGGGCACCGCGGGCATCGTCCGGGCAGTGGGCACTGCGGGCACAAGGGCCGGAGAGCGATAGAGACCGTATTTTAATAAGGTAAGGAGTCCTTTGGTATTATCCGTTACAAAGCGGGAACGGAAAAAGACCTGTCCGCCCATATTATGGCGGCGGGAGAAAAGAATCTCCTGCTCAATATCGTTTAGGGGCCAATTCTTCTGCTTGGAATCCAGCATATAAGCCCCCAAACCGGTGGCCACCGATAAGGGCGGGGCCTGCTCCACCCAATCCAAAGCAAAGGGAAAATAATGGTTGCCACGGAAATACATCATAGGCATGAGCATATCCATCCACCCGTTATTTAACCACAGACGGGCGTCTTGATATACTGCGGCATAGGCGTTCCAACCGCCGGAGGGGTAACGGTTGGTGTCGGCATACTTACCAATGGGCGAGCAACTTACCATTACCCACGGCTTGAGGGCCTTCACACTGTCGTGCACGGCCTTGACGCAACGGTTAAGACACTCGCGGCGCCATTCGGTGAGGCGGAGGCTCTCGCCTGCGTATTTATAATATGTGGGGAGGTCGTTATAGCGCACCTCCTTTTCAGGATAGCGAATATAATCCAGACTGATGCCATCGATGTCGTAACGGCGCGTAACCTCGGCGCACAGCGATGCCAAATAATTTGCCGCCTCGGGCACACCCGGGTTAAGCATCCATCCCTCATTGGTGCGCAGACACAAATCGGGGACACGCTTGTTCATAGCCTGCTGCCCCAGCGCCTTGGCCGCCTGCGCGCTCTCGCTGGGCACAGCCACCAGCCACGCATGCAGTTGCATATTGCGCTTATGAGCCTCGTCTACGGCGAAGGCGAGGGGGTCGAAGCCTGCGGCCTGCCCCACCCTCCCACTGAAACAGCCATCCCACGGTTCAATCTGGGAGGGATAAATCACCGTGGCCCTCACTCGTGTCTGCAAGATGACGGTATTGAAACCGGCGGCGCTCAACGTATCAAGAATCTCCCTTAATTCCTGCTTCTGCTGCTCCACCACGGCGCGCGATGTGCCACGAGTGTGTGGCCAATCCAATCCGGAGAGCGTGGTGAGCCAAACGGCGCGCATCTCGCGCTTGGGAGAGAGTGGCAACAGTTGCCCACTGACGCCAACGGGCCACAACATTATTAATATAAGGGCCAGAATATGTAGGATTGTTCGTTTCATTTTGATTGTTTGTCGCGAAATTAACATTTTTCCGCCGTTTTATTGGTAGGGGTGGCGGGAAATGTGTATTTTTGGAGTCGGAAATTTGCCGTAGGCTCACTTGCGTAAAAAAGACACGCCAAAAATGGAAATAAGATGAGGAACAAACAGCGATTTCCAGCCTGTGGGCAACACGGATACCTACCGCGAGAATCCGCACGTATTAGAAAGTAATAACTAAAAACAATAACAATATGAAAAAGATCTTTTTCGCAGCATTGCTGCTCGTGTGTTCAATGGCAGCCAAGGCCCAGTTTGAGGCTGGCACAAAGTATGTAGGCGCTTCATTGAGCAATTTCGGACTTTCCTACAGCGATAACGTGAAATTCCGCCTCGGCGTGGAGTTTACCGGCGGTTATTTCATCTGGGACGACATCATGCTCAAGGCTAACCTGAACTATGAGCACAAGCAGCACTCCGATGACATCAGCGTGGGCTTGGGCGGCCGCTATTATTTCTCTGAAAACGGAATCTTCCTCGGAGCCGGTGCGGAATACTGCCACGAAACCCACAATTATAACGACCTGCGCATCCCCGTGGAGGTGGGCTATTGCTTCTATCTGAACAAATATGTGAGCCTGGAGCCCGCCGTATATTACAGAATGTCCATCAACGACTTTTCCAAGAAAAGCGCCGTGGGCCTGAAGGTGGGCTTCGGATTCTATTTCTAAATAAGGAATGGCAATTCCGCCATTTAGGAATGGGATTTCCAGTTTTTGGAGGCACAAATCCCAATAATATGGAGCTGATATGGGGAAAAAGGCTGGCAATAAGTTTATAACCTTGCCCAAAGGCTTCGGAATTGAGGGGCAGAGGGTGCTGCTACATTCGTGTTGCGCCCCCTGCTCCTCGGCTATAATAGAATGGATGCTGGAAAACGGGATGCAGCCCACGGTGTTCTTCTCAAATTCCAATATCTACCCCATGGAGGAATACCTCCACCGCCGCAGCGAAATAGAAAAGCATTTGGATAAACTGGGCGTGCCATTTGTGGAGGACGATTACGACCACTCTCAATGGCTCGCCTATATAAAAGGACTGGAAAAGGAGCCGGAGCGCGGCCACCGCTGCGAACAGTGCTTTCGTTTCCGACTCCTAAACGCTGCTCGCTATGCCGAGGCGCACGCATTCCCTTTGCTCACCACCACCCTCGCCTCCTCCCGATGGAAAGACCTCAATCAGGTGAACGCTGCCGGCGAATGGGCCACAACACAGGTGGAGGGCGTGGCTTTCTGGCCCCAAAACTGGCGCAAAGGCGGATTGCAGGAACGCCGCAACCATCTTCTCCATTTCTATGACTTTTATAATCAGCAATATTGCGGTTGCGAATTTAGTTTGAGCGCAAGAATAGCATCGGAGAAAGCCAAAGAGCAAACTTTAGACCAATCAAAATCCCTTTCTTAATTGTAAAAGCCTCCCTTATTCCATGGCGAACCGCCCACCAAGCTCGCCATTACTACCTTTAGCCTAACACAATCACCCTTTACTCATTATTCACGGGCTGTTGCCCACAAACACAACCCCAAAAATGAAAAACAACCTGAAGCGTGCCACCCTGTGCGTTCACGGCGGCTACAGCCCTAAGAACGGCGAGCCTGTGGAGGTGCCTATTATCCAAAGTACCACATTCAAATACGATGATTCCGAAGAAATGGCCCAACTGTTCGACCTCAAAAAGGAGGGCTATTTCTATTCTCGCCTGCAAAACCCCACCAACGACGCCGTGGCCCGCAAGATTGCCCAATTGGAGGGCGGCGTAGGTGCGGTATTGACATCCAGCGGTCAGGCCGCCAGTTTCTACGCAGTGTTTAATATCTGCGAAGCAGGCTCACACATCGTTTCCAGCAACGAAATATACGGCGGCACATACAATCTTTTCGGCGTTACTCTGAAAAAGCTGGGCATAGACGTGAGCTTCGTCAGTCCGGATGCCGATGAAGAAGAGATACAAAAGGCTTTTAGGCCAAACACAAGGGCACTTTTCGGCGAAACAATCAGCAATCCCGGCTGCGCAGTGCTGGATATAGAGAAATTCGCCCGCATTGCTCATCGCAACGGCGTACCCCTGATTGTGGACAACACGTTTGCCACGCCCATCAACTGCCGCCCGTTTGAATGGGGCGCAGACATCGTTACCCACTCCACCACAAAATACATGGACGGCACAGCTTCGCAGGTAGGCGGCGCTGTGGTGGATAGCGGCAACTTTGATTGGCTCGCCCATGCCGATAAATACCCGGGCCTCTGCCTGCCAGACGATAGTTACCACGGCATCGTCTACTCTAAACAGTTCGGGAAAATGGGGTATATCACAAAGATTGTCTCCCAACTGATGCGCGACCTCGGTTCTATCCCTGCTCCGATGAATTCGTTCATCCTTAATTTAGGATTGCAGAGCCTGCACCTGCGTATGGCGCAACATTGCCGCAACGCACAGAGCGTGGCCGAATTTCTGCAGGGCGATAAGCGCGTGGCGTGGGTGCGCTATCCAGGGCTCAAGGGCGATAAATACCATTCTCTCGCCCAGAAATATATGCCTACGGGCACCTGCGGCGTTATGGCCTTCGGATTGAAAGGCGATAGGGCTACGGCCGTACGATTTATGGACGCTCTGGAATTAATAAACATCGAAACCCACGTGGCAGACTCGCGCTCTTGTGTGCTCCACCCCGCCAGTCATACCCATCGCCAGCTCACAGATGAGCAGTTGCGCCAAGCCGGAATCGCGCCCGATTTCATACGCCTTTCTCTCGGCATTGAGGACGCCGATGACATCCTTGACGACATCCGCCAGGCGCTGGATAAGATTTAATGCGCAATTGGCAAAAATAAGGACATCAAGAAACACCATAAGAGCGTAAAAACCAAAGAAAAAGAGCCTATAACGCACCATAATGGCCACGCAAACGGCGCTTTTATCGCTATCTGAAATACGCTACTATAGTATTATTCATAAATTCAATAGTTCTCTTAACAAAATCTATAGCTTTCCTAATAGGAAATAGCTATCCGAAATACGCTACTATAGTAATCCAAACTGGCGCAGGGCAATTCTCAATTGTTCTGCGCCTTTGAATACCACGCCATGCCAACCACATTGGCGGGCGGCTTGGATATTGTCGGCGCGGTCGTCAATAAACAGGCATTCTTCGGGGCGAACGGAAAACTTGTGGCAAAAAGTATCGAAAATCTCGGGATGGGGCTTCAATTGGTGCACTTGATAGGAGATAACACTGCCTTCCAGCAGGGTAAAAGGGCGCGAAATCTTATCCATTATCTCATGGACGCGCGGTCCCCAGTTGCTTAGCCCCAACAGGCGGTAGCCTTTTGCCTTAAGCTCGCGCATTAGATCCACCATGCCCTCCATCTCGCTGGTATAAAAGTCGGTATAATGGCGGTCGAAAGCGTCAATCACCCGCGTATGCTCGGGCCACTGGCGTTTCCACAGGTCGATATACTCTCCCCACGGGCGCTCGGCCAAATCCACGAGGTCGTTGTTCTCCTGCGTCAGGATTTTCGTTAGGAAAAACTGGATTTCTTCTTCGCTGAAGCCGTATTGTCGCAAATTGTCGGCATAACTGTATTTTATCAATACGCCGCCAAAATCAAAGACTATGTTTTTAATCATGGGAAGTGGGTTAAAATTTTGACACGGTCCGATATTATTTTGACTATATCCGCGATAATTTTGACACTGTCCGTTATTATTTTGATTATATCCGCGATAATTTTGACACTGCCCGATATTATTTAGACTGTGCCCGCTATTGTCAGAACTTATGCCGATTAAGATTTGGGCTATATCAGTAATAATAAGAATTATACCAATACAAAATTTTGTTTACTTGGCATCTTGCTCCAACTTTTGCTTCAGATATTTTCCCGTATAGCTCTTAGGGCAGGCGGCCACCTCCTCGGGCGTACCCTCCACCACGATTTCGCCACCCTTGTCGCCGCCCTCGGGCCCGAGGTCGATGATATGATCAGCGCATTTGATGACATCCATATTGTGCTCGATGATTAGGACGGTGTGACCGCGCTCAATTAGTGCATTAAAGGCGCGGAGCAGGATAGCGATGTCGTGGAAATGCAGACCGGTGGTAGGCTCATCAAAAATAAAGAGCGTGGGGTCGGCTTTCTCCGCGGCAAGATAATAAGCTAACTTCACCCTCTGGTTTTCGCCGCCGGAGAGAGTGGAAGACGGCTGGCCCAATTTGATATATCCCAAGCCCACGTCCTGTAAAGGTTTGATACGCTTGGCAATGGCGGCCTGCTTATGTTCGGTAAAGAACACAATAGCCTCATCTACGCTCATTTCCAGAATATCGTAGATGTTCTTACCGGCAAATTCCACCTCCAATACGTCTTTCTTAAAGCGTTTGCCGTGGCATTGCTCGCATTCAATCTCAATATCGGCCATAAACTGCATCGACACCTTGATTTTGCCCTCGCCATTGCAGTTGTCGCAGCGGCCGCCCTCGGCGTTAAAGGAGAAGGTGGCGGGCGTGAATCCCAATTGCTTGGCCAGCGGCTGGTCGGCCATGAGGCGGCGGATAAGGTCGTAGGCTTTAATGTAGATTACGGGATTTGAGCGCGAGGAAGTGCCGATACTATTCTGATCCACAAAGACTGCGGCCTTGATAGCCTTCAGATCGCCGTCTAAAGAGATAAATTCGCCCGGTCGATCGGAGGGCTCGTCAAAATGGCGCTTCAGAGCGCGATAGAGAATATTGTTTACCAACGTGGATTTGCCGCTACCGCTCACGCCGGTTACCACCGTCATCACATTCAGCGGGAAGCGGACATCAATGCCCTTGAGGTTATTCTCGCGGGCGCCGGTTACCTGTATATATCGGTTGCTTTGGCGGCGACTTGTGGGCACGGGAATGCGTTCCTCGCCAAGGAGATAGCGCACAGTGTGGGAGCGAGAGCCTTTCTTCAAGTCGCTCATATCGCCTTGATAGACTATCTCGCCACCATTCACACCTGCCTCGGGGCCGAGGTCGATAATATAATCGGCAGCGCGCATCACCTCCTCGTCATGCTCCACCACAATCACGGTATTGCCCAGACTCTGCAAGCGTTTGAGCACAGAGATAAGTTGCTGAGTGTCGCGGGAATGGAGGCCGATGCTGGGCTCGTCCAAAATATACAGCGACCCAATCAAACTGCTGCTCAGCGAGGTGGCGATGCTGATTCTTTGGCTCTCACCGCCGGAAAGCGTGTTGGCCGCACGGTTGAGAGTGAGATAACCCAAGCCCACATCCACCAGCGTCTGGAGGCGCGAGCGTATCTCGTTCATAAGAATGGGGAAATGGCCGTCGGGCAGGTGGTGGAACACATCGTTGAGCTCCCACACGGGCATATTCACATACTCCGTGATGCTATGACCGCCCACTTTCACATACTCCACCTCTTTTTTCAGCCTATTGCCGTGGCAGAGGGGGCACGTAGTTTTGCCCCTGTAGTGAGCCAGCATCACGCGGTACTGAATCTTATACTGATTGTGCCTCACCATTTCAAAGAAAGCGTTGATAAAGACCTGCTGCTCGGGGGGCAACGCTTGTTCCTCCTCATCGCCCTCCCAAAGAATCTTTTTCTGCTCTTTTGTGAGGGAATAATACGGCGCAAAGATGGGAAAGCCCTTCTTTCCCTGCCTTTCGCAGAAGACACGCTTCCATTCGCTCATCTTTTCGCCGCGCCAACATTGCACAGCCCCGTCATAAACCGACAGTGCACTGTTAGGAATCACCAGATGTTCGTCTATTCCCACCAGTGAACCGAACCCTTCGCAAGCGGGGCACGCTCCGGCGGGCGAATTAAAGGAGAACATAGCATCGGTGGGGCGCTCAAAGGTGATGCCATCGCGCTCAAAGGCCACACTAAACTCGCGCTGCTCTCCGGATTTGGCCCAATGGATGAAGCAATGCTCGCTCCCTTGGTCAAAAGCCGTCTCCACGCTCTCCCTTAGGCGCGAAAGGGAGTCGGCATCGCGCCTTACGGATAGGCGGTCGATGAGAAAATGCACATCTTTTGGGGCGGCGGTAATGCTTTTCGGGGTTTTAAGAAAATCTGCAATCTCTATCATTTCGCCGTCCACCACTATGCGGGAAAATCCCTGCAGGCGGTCGGTTTCTAATTGGGCACCAAGGGTGCGTCCCTCGTATATAGTCACGGGACACTCCACCATAAAGCGGTCGCCATCGTTTTTAGAGAGGACATAGCTCACCACATCCTCCACGGTGTCGCTTTTCACCTCCTCACCACTGACCGGCGAGATGGTCTTGCCCTCGCGGGCGAAGAGCATACGCATATAGTCGTAGATTTCGGTGGTGGTGCCCACGGTGGAGCGCTGGTTACGGTTGCTCACGCGCTGCTCAATGGCGATTGCGGGCGGGATGCCGTGGATATAATCGCATTCGGGCTTTTTCAATCGCCCCAAAAACTGGCGGGCATAACTGCTTAGGCTCTCCACATAGCGGCGCTGCCCATCGGCATACAGTGTGTCGAAAGCGAGCGACGATTTGCCGCTACCGCTCAATCCTGTTATGACGACAAACTTTCCTCTGGGGATGACAACATCAATTCCTTTGAGGTTGTTTACCCTTATGCCTTTAGCTTCTATATTGCCTTCCATTCTGTTTTACTTAAAATGTCTTATTTTATCTTCGCCTTGCGGGGTTTGGACTCGTTCCACAGGCGGTCGAGGGCGGTGATGAGGTATGTGCATCCGCGGTCGGCCTCTGAAATCTCCACAAAATTATTAGGAGTAATCACCAGCAGGTGGTCGGCATCCTCGACATTTGCTTTCTCGCCCTTGGGAAAGCGATAGACGGCGTAGCGCACGGGGCGCTGCATCTCATCGGCCGTCTCCTTTGGCAGCCAAACGAGCAACGGCCCCTTGTCGCCCCCAATCACTCTCGCCTTAGCAGGCTTGGAGGGCGCATTCTTGTCGATAAACGTCATGCAGGGCTGGAGGGCGGGCTTATTCTGGTAGGTCTGACTGAGGGCGTCCAAGATTCTGCCCGTGTTATTGGCTACCGCAGCGGAATACCACAAGCAATTGCCGCTCACCCCTCTCAGCGAGCGCTGAAGCCTCCATTTTTCGGGCAACTGGTTGATATTGGGGTTCTTCAAATCAGCGGCCCTGACGGTGCGCTCCACATCCTGCCCGATAAAGAGTGGTCTTCCGCTCATATATTTTGCCCACCAGCGGATGAGTGTGTCATAATCTGCGGCAGGATGCCCAATCTCCCAGTATATCTGCGGGATATTATAGTCCACCCAGCCTTGCGACGTCCATTGCAGGACATCGGCGTAGAGGTCGTCATAGTTTTGCAAGCCACGCGTATTACTGCCCGGCAGATTATTCTCTCCCTTCACCTTATTATTATCGTTCCCCTCCATCTCAGTTGGCCTATTGACCCCTGGCCCTGCCTGATTGTGGTAGATACCAAATGGGGCAACGCCGAATTTCACCCACGGTTTCAGCGAGTGGATGGTATGGTGGAGGTCGCGCACGAGCCTACTGACATTATCCCTGCGCCAATCGCCGATAGAGGCGAAGCCCTGCCCCATACGGGCGTATTCGTTTTGGTCGGGAATTTGCTGCCCCGCCTCGGGGTAGGGATAGAAGTAATCATCGATATGAATACCGTCTACATCATAGCGCCTCACGATGTCGGCCACCACATTGCAGATATAACGGCGATTCTCCTCCAAAGCGGGATTAAACAGAATGAGTTTGCCGTATTGGAAGAAGCGCTCGGGATGGAGGCGAAAGGGGTGGTTGTCGGCCAAAAGCACTGTATTCGCAGTCTTGGCGCGATAGGGGTTAATCCACGCGTGCAGTTCCATGCCGCGCTTGTGACACTCATCAATCATCCACTGCAGAGGGTCCCAAAACGGGTTGGGCACCTGCCCCTGCACGCCCGTAAGAAACCGGCTCCACGGCTCTATCTCACTGGGATAGAGAGCATCGGCCTCAGCCCTCACTTGGAAGAACACGGCATTGACATGACATTTCTGAAGGGCATCAAGATGGCGCGTCAGTTCGGCCTGCATCGCATCGCGACCCATGCCCATAAACTGGCCGTTCACACACTGAATCCAACTGCCCCTAAACTCCCTCTTGGGCGCGTTTTCCGCCCTCATAGACGCGGACAAAACCATTGCGCACACCACAAAAAATAATAGTATCGTCTTTCTCATTCTACTACTGATTAAATTAACGGTAAAATTACTACTTTCTATTCAATCAACCAAGCAGATAACATTATTTTCTCTCGCCATAAGGCCAACGCACCGAAGGGAACGCTGCTGCGCACCAAAGGGAACGTTGCTGCGCACCAAAGGGAACGCTGCTGCGCACCAAAGGGAATTTTACCGCTATCACTGTATAATAAGATTTTAGAACGCCGAAAATCAATTTCTTTACGGCTAATACAAATGTCTTTACTGCTAATGCAAATGTCTTTATGGCGAATACAATTCTTATTACGGCGAAAACAATTCTTATTTTGGCGAATACAAAAAAAGAGCGGGTATGTAATGATGTGATGCGGACACCACAATCATTACACACCCGCTCCTTGCGGTTTTTCAGGATTTATTTCTCGTTTATCAAGTTATTTTCCTTGATAAACAAGTCTTTTCCTTTGTTAATCAGATTTTATTCCTCGCTAAACTGGTCTTTACCTACTCCACACAGGGGGCATACCCAATCCTCTGGGAGGTCTTCCCACGCTGTGCCAGGGGCAATACCGTTTTCAGGGTCGCCCACTTCCGGGTCGTAGATATAACCACATACATCGCAGACATACTTTTTCATAGTAGCAGTGTTTTTTGGGGTTATTATATAGCCAGATTATCTGATTTCATCAACGAAAATGATGCAAAGCCCACGGAGAGGCGTAGCGGCGAATGGTGATAACATTCTCGGGGTTGCCTCCGCGATTGGCATCGGCAATAGCCAACGAGATTGCGGCAATTACTTCCTCGGCGGCGTTAGTGCCCTTGCCCGCATTGGCAGAACCGGCAGCGGAGGCGGCAGCGGTTGATGCTGCGGCGGGGGCGGTGGCGGCGGTAGTGGCCTTTGGCGACATGATGGCGAGAGAGGGCACTGTGGCGGCTTCGCGGGCCTTCTTCAGGTCGGCCTCAAAGCGCTCCTTGGCTTTACCACTGCGATAATCGCGGTATTGTTCGGGGTGCATGGCTAATTCAAAGAGCTCCTCATCGTCCTGACCGCGCTCCCAGCCTTTCTCCTGCATCTCTTTCTCAAACTCGGGCAATGCATCGGGGTAGTTGTCCTGCGGATTCTTGTCGGTAAACTCGTAGCCCTTTTTCTTGGCCAGTTCTTTCAGTTCGGGAGCCACCTCGCCGGGGAGCCTGCCGCTCTTGCCGAGGATCATTCCCCACATCGACTGGTCCATCATCGAATAGCGCTCCTTGCCCATCGATTGCGCGAGGAGGTTCATCAGCGCGATGTTTTTCACATACTGCGAGAAAGGAGTTACCAATGGTGGATAACCTACTTTAGGCCATACATAGTGCACCTCATCAAACAAGGCCAGAAGCAATTGGTCTTCGGTATAGGGAGGCAGGCCTTTCTTCTGGCGGTTGGAGTTGATAGCACCCTCCACGCCTTTGAGGTCGGCCATCATAGAGCCCATCATGCCGCCGGGCAGTCCGCAGCCCAGCAGAAGAGAGGACATCAACTTGTTGCCCGGGTTCATGAAGTAGCCAAGAAAATCGTCTATGAACTCTTGAGTGAGCTTGCGCACTTCCATATAGGCGTCCATATTGATTTCTGGCACGTCAAAGCCGTCGGCTTTCAGCATACTCTGCACCGAGATGACATCGGGGTGGATCTTGCCCCACGACAGAGGCTCCACAGCCGTGTCTATCACGTCAGCTCCGTTGCGGCACACCTCCAAAATACTGGCCATCGAGAGGCCCGGACCGCTATGCCCGTGATATTGGATTATGATGTTGGGATATTTCTGCTTAATCATGGCGGTGAGCTTGCCCAGCATGGAGGGCTGACCAATACCGGCCATATCTTTCAGACAAATCTCGGGCGCACCGGCCTTTATCAGCTCTTCGGCGATAGAGAAGTAGTATTCCGCCGTGTGGATGGGCGAATTGGTGATACACAGCGTGGCCTGCGGCGTCATACCGCCGTCCTTGGCATACTGGATGGAGGGCTTGATATTGCGCACATCGTTCAGTCCGCAGAAGATGCGGGGAATGTCCACACCCTGAGCGTGCTTCACCTTATACATCAGCTTCCTCACGTCCGCCGGCACGGGATACATGCGCAGGGCGTTGAGGCCGCGGTCGAGCATGTGGGTGAGAATACCGGCCTTGTTGAAAGGTGCGGTGAAAGCCCTGACAGCCTTGTTCGGGTTCTCGCCATAAAGCAGATTTACCTGCTCAAATGCACCGCCGTTAGTCTCCACGCGGGCAAAACAGCCCATGTCTATTATGGCCGGAGCCACTCGCACCAACTGGTCGCGCCTGGGCTGATATTTGCCCGACGACTGAAACATGTCTCTGTACACGAGACTGAATTCTATTCTCTTTTTCTTAGTCATGATAGATAGGAATTCACTTATTTTGAGCGGCAAAATTAGCCATTTCCGCTTGGAAAATAGTAATTTTGCCTACACAAAACTAACAAAAAGCACACAAACGCGCCATTTGTGCAATTCGCATATAGCAGTAGCGCCCCAATGTCGCCCTCCACATAGTGGGGCGGCTTTTTACGCCCGCCTGCGGCATCCGCTATCCCAACAGACCTTTCTAAATGCTCGGAACAAT
>CAZQVW010000040.1:0-1340 GCA_964596865.1 uncultured Bacteroidaceae bacterium | reverse complement strand
TAAATGCTCGGAACAATAGTCTAAAATGCTTGGAACAATAGTAAACACCGCCACAATAATAATCGGCTCCATCATCGGGGCCGTGGTTAAAAAAGGAATAAAAGACAAATATCGCGACGCCCTGTTCAACGGACTGGGCCTATGCACAATGATGCTGGGAGCCAGTTCCACCATCGTCCACCTAAAAGACAGCGAATACCCAGTGCTCTTTATCTTATCCATCGCGGCGGGCGGACTGGTGGGCACAATCCTAAGGATAGACGACCGCGTCAATGCCTTTGCCACCAAGCATTCCGGCGCCCGCCTTGCGCAGGGCCTCACCACGGGCTGTATGCTTTATTGTATCGGCACATTCTCGATGGTGGGGCCGATGCTCTCCGCTCTGCAGGGCGACAACACATTCCTTTTCACCAACGCCACGCTGGATTTGGTTACGTCCACCGTTCTGGCCGCCACCTACGGCATCGGAATGCTCTTGGCCGCGCCCGTTCTATTCCTTTGGCAAGGAATGTTCTATGTTTTGGCGCTGATAGCCAAGGGGGTGATTTCTCCCGCGCTCACCAATGAGATTTCTATCGTGGGCGGTGTATTGATTCTCTCCACGGGCCTCTCCTTATTAAATATAAAGGATTGCAAGACGCTCAATTTTCTGCCCTCTCTGCTTGTGCCCCCATTATTTTATTTAGTCAAATGGCTGATTGCCTAACAGTTCTGCGTTTTTCCCTATTTCTCCGCGCCGCGCACCGCTCATTACTCACCATTCTGCCCTAATCCTGCACCTAACCCAGCGGTTCTTACCCGCCATTCCGCTCCAACCTCGCGACTGACGCCCCTAATAATCAGCCTGACGCCCATCATAACCCACCTGTCGCCCTTCATTACGGGCGGCATACCCTTTTTTGTTTTTCCCTCTCCCCATTATTTTTGCGCATTAAAATGGCGGCCGCGCATCACTGCGAAACCGCCACACAAATTATCACATATATATGGGTAATAATACTACCCACATTTTCGTTAAGCCTACCAAATGCAACGAATAGCAATATAAAAAAGAAGTGAAACCACAAATCTTGCGACAAATTTAAGAACAAATTTCCATATTACGCCAAAAACCGCCAATAAAAACGCGAAATTGCAACAAAAAAAGTATTAAAGTTGGCAAGATGGCACATTAATCCAAACATTGCTCGCATCGAAAGGTTGATTATTGCGCCTTATTATTGATTATTGCGCCTTACTATATTGTTGATTATTGCACATTATTATTTTATTGCACCTTATAATAGTATTGTACCTTATAATATTATAACACGCCACGAATTACATATTGCGCCTCCTAA
>CAZQVW010000039.1:0-14289 GCA_964596865.1 uncultured Bacteroidaceae bacterium | reverse complement strand
AAAATTTCTGTTAGCACGGGAATAAATACAGGTAGCACGAAAATTGACACTGATTGTGCGGGAATAAATACAATTAGGAGGAGAACGGAATCTATATTGGGAGGTTATGAAACGAAAAAGAGGCAGACCCTTGTAGAGCCTGCCTCAAAATTAATAACTAATAAAATTCTAATTTCTGATTGCTGCGGGAATTAATGCCGCGGTTGCGTGGTTCGTTTCTGATTGGTGAGGAAATTAGAACCACTTTACGTAGCAGAAGTCTTGACGATGGGGAAGATCCTGACTTTGCGGGAAAATGCGGTAAGCCACACGGAAAGAACCTGCATTATCAATGACATCGTGCATCTCGTAGACGGTGATATTACCCTCGTGGCCCACTACATTAAACGGTACTACGTCATAAACATAATCTTTGCCGTCCTCGTCTGTGGCGAGCATCACCATCTCCACGCCGATGGAGTTCTCCAATCCGGCGGTATCAATCTTCACGCGCAGAGTATTTTGCGTGCCGGAAGTGACGATGTCGGTATTTTCACCATTATTGGCATCAAATTCCACCACCTTTATATTATCCCACTTGGAGGCGACATCCTCCTTCCATGCAGCAATCTCCTTGGCCTTCTTGTTGTCGTTGGCAGAGAGCGAATGGAAGCGAGTGCCCAGTTTGTTGTAGAATTTGGCGTAGTAGTCGTCCAATTGGCGCTTCATAGTATAATGGGGCGCAATTTCGGCTATGGAATTTTTGATAGCGCGAATCCACGATGGAGAGTATCCTTTCTTGTTTCGCGAATAATAGAGCGGAATAATCTCGTGCTCCAGCAAAGAATAGATTGTGGAGGCATCGAGCTGGTCTTGATACTCTTGATTTTGGTATGTGCGCTTGTCGGTGAGCGCCCAACCGGCGCCTTCGCGATAGCCCTCCAGCCACCAGCCGTCCAAGACCGAGAGATTCAGCAATCCGTTCATCAGAGCTTTCTCTCCGGAGGTGCCTGATGCTTCCATGGGGCGTGTGGGGGTGTTTAGCCAGATATCTACGCCGGAAATGAGGCGGCGCGACAATTGCATGTCGTAATTTTCGAGGAACAAAATCTTGCCGAGGAAATCGGGCGACTGGCTAATCTCGTAGATTTTCTTAATCAAGCCTTGACCGGCGCCATCTGCGGGGTGAGCCTTGCCGCTGAAGATAAACTGTACGGGGTAATCCTGATTGTTTACAATCTTTTTCAGTCGCTCAAGGTCGGTAAACAAGAGGTGTGCCCTCTTGTATGTGGCAAAGCGGCGGCCGAAACCTACCAATAGGGCGTTGGGGTTGATTTTATCCAGCAATGACACCACTCTGGAGGGGTCGCCCTGATTTTTCAACCATGTTTTGCGGAAGCGTTCGCGGATGTAATCAATCAGTTTGGCTTTCAGTTTGGTGCGGATGGCCCAAATCTCCTCATCGGGCACATCATAGATTTTCTGCCAGATGTCCGCATTGCTTTGGTCGGCATAGAAATCTGGACCGAAGTACTCCTCGTAGAGCGCTTTCCACTCGCGTGCGGCCCAAGTGGGGAGATGAACACCGTTGGTAACGTATCCCACGTGGTTTTCTGAGGGGAAATAGCCTTTCCAGATGTTGTTGAACATATTCTGGCTCACTTTGCCGTGGAGCTTGCTCACTCCGTTCACCTCTTGGCAGGTTTTGCAGCAGAATGTAGACATACAGAAACGTTCACTCTTGTCATCGGGATTGGTGCGCCCCAAACCAATGAGATCATCCCACGAGATACCCAACTTGTCTGCGTATGCGCCAAGATATTTCTGTGTTAAGGCTTCATCGAAATAGTCGTGGCCGGCGGGCACAGGGGTGTGGACAGTATAAAGCGAAGACGAGCGCACCAATTCCAGGGCCTGATTGAAGGTAAGGCCATCGGCCACATATTCGGCCAGCCTCTCCAGATTACAAAGAGCAGCGTGGCCCTCATTGCAATGGTAGACATCGCGCTTGATGCCTAATTGTTTCAGCATCAGTATGCCACCGATGCCCAAGAGATACTCCTGCTTCATGCGGTTCTCCCAATCGCCGCCATAAAGAGTGTGGGTGATATTCCTATCAAAGTCCGAATTAAGCGGATTGTCGGTATCCAAAAGATAGAGAGAGACACGGCCCACGTTTACCTTCCAAACATTTGCGTAGACAGTGGCGTAGGGGAACGGAACACCGATTACCAATTGCTTGCCATCGCTGTCCAACACTTTCTGATAGGGCAGTTTGTCAAAGTCCTGCGGCTCGTATTTGGCTATCTGGGTGCCGTCCATGGCCAATTCTTGCGTGAAGTAGCCATAACGGTATAAAAGGCCCACGCCCACCATGTCCACATTGCTATCGGAGGCCTGCTTCAGGTAATCGCCGGCCAGAATGCCAAGACCGCCGGAATAGATCTTTAGGAAATGGATAAGGCCATATTCCATGCAGAAATAAGCCACCGAAGGCTGTTTGGTATTGGGCTTTGCCTTCATATAAGAATGGAAAAGGTCGTAAGTGTCGTTCATGCGCTCTGTGAATCGACGGTCCTTTGCCAAAGTCTTTAATTCATCATAAGATAAAGCGTTCAACACCTCGAGTGCGTTCTGCTTTTTCTCGTTATACAATTTTTCGTTGATACTGCGGAAAAGATTAACGCCTTCAGCGTTCCAAGTCCACCAAAGATTGTTGGCCATCTCCTCGAGCTTATTTAATTCGGCGGGGATTTTGGCCTGCACTGTCATAGTCTTCCAGTTAGGAGTATTGACATTGCTCACTTTTACTTTCATATTGCTATTGTTTTGAAGTGTTTTCAGTGAAATTATTAGTCTAAAAAATTAATAGGTATCTGGCTTCAGCCCTCGCTTTTCTTGATTGCGAGCGTATAGGCGTTCAGATAGTTGAGAATAAAGTCTTTCCATTGAGCTTTGGCCGCGAGATTGCGCGCAGCTTCCTGCAGGAGCTGATATTCTTTGGCACTTAAAATGGAAATGCCCTCAATGGAAGTGGCTGTAGCCTCCACACACTCGTCGTAATTCCAATCAGAACGGGGAATAACGGCCACGCCATCGGAAAGGATGGCTTGGTGGCCCACTTCTTTGTTCACCCATTGGCCAAATCCGCTGAGCGTTGTGGTGAGGCAGGGAATGCCGAATGCGGCACTCTCCAATGGAGTGTAGCCCCACGGCTCATAATAAGATGGGTAGACGCAATAATCGCAGGCCGTGAGGAAATCGTAATACGTGAGGTTGAGAATGCCGTCTTCTCCGTCCAGATAAGACGGGATAAACAATAAGCGCACACGCTCTTCCTTGTCAAACGAAATGCCATTGGCGCGGATACATTGCATAATCCTATCGTCATCGGGATTATTCAGCGTATGCGTGATAAACGGCTGGGGTAGGGAGGGGTATTCGCTGGCATCAAAAATCTTGATGGGCGGCCTATTCTTTAGGCGCTCAAATAGGTCTGTTCGCGGGGCTTTCTTCCAGCACGGCACTGCGATAATCATCAGTACATCCTTATTTAGAACGTGGGAAAGCTGCAGCTTGCGCACCGCACTTAGGAAGATGTCAAATCCTTTGCAGCGGAAATCGTTTCTTCCGCTGGTGGATACGATAAGAGTGTCGTTGCCAAGGTTTGTGCCGTTGAGGGCGTTGTAAATACTCAAAAGAGATTTTCTAGCTTTCTTTCTGATGGCGGCTCCAGTGCTGCCACGCTTCACAAAAGAGGGATCAAAACCGTTGGGGAGCAAGACATCGCATTTCCTGCCCAAAAATTGGGAGCACTCCCTGTCGGTTAGTTCGGAGACTGTTGTCATGCAATCACACTGCAGCGCGGCGGTTTTCTCCATACTGTGCTTGGATTGCACGTTCAGCTCCTCGGCCATCTGATCGCCGTGGTAGCCATCAAAATAAGCGTAGAGGAGCTTGTTGTTCGTGGTGATTGAGCGACCCACAGTGGTGGCGTGGGTGGTAAAGACCGTAGCCACGCCATCAATATACGCCTTAGCATAAAGCAAGGCTGCGCCGCTCATCCATTCGTGGGCCTGAAGGACACAGCCTTTTCCTGCAAGATTACAACTGTCAGCAACAACATTCTGGTTCGTAGCATTTAGAGAATCAGATTTGGCACTGTTTTCCTCGCTGGACACGTTTTCATTATTATAAATATCAATAATTAATTTCGCTATTCTGCCAGCCTGCCACCCAAAGAGGGTGGAATCGTCATAGTCATCGTAAGCGTGTAGGGAATCTACGCCAAATTTGTCCCACAAATCAGCGTAGATGTCGTTTTTTGTGGCAAAAAGCGGACTCCAGTCCACTAATACTACTATTGGCTGGCCCGGCACTTGCCAACGGCCTACTTTCAAATTGATGCCCGCTGCGTGAGCTTTCTCTTTGAGCTCGGGAAGAAGAGAGCCGTCCTGCTCAAAAGCCGTAGCGTTGGTGCCATCGCCAATCAGAGGGCCTATATAAATAAGGTGGTCATGGAAAACTTGTGTGAGCGCACGCGCCTGTGTGGATAGCACCGTATAGATGCCCCCCACTTTGTTGCATACTTCCCAGCTGACCTGCACAACCATCTTTGTCTGACCGCCTCGCATGTGCTTACGAGGAGTAGAAATATCCGCAGTTTTCGTAGCTCGGCTTATCCGGCCTGAAGCATTACCTGCGGATGAGGTTTTTTGCTTCATGAATACAATATAGAGTTATAACTGCCCGCGAAATTAATACTTTTGCGAGAATTTGTCTCATATCTGCGGCAAAACTTTCCTAAAACATATAATTACGCCGAGAAATTTGGCCATAACAAAACATTTTAGTATGGCGAAGCGTTATTAAGTGGCCAAATTATTTGTTTTTATCTTCGCGCTTGCTCTTAGAGTCGTTGGCAAAAGAAAAAAGATAGTACACTTGTTGAGGCGTGAGCACAGCAGAAAATTTCTTGGTATAAGCACGGCGCACCTCTAAGACTTTGGCGTCGGAAGTCCAGCGAGCATTGGTGAGCTGATTGGCTTGAGCCACCGTAAGTTTGTTTTTGCGAATAGCCGAAAGGAGCTTGTTTTTTGCGTTGTCGTAAATGTCTTTGGCGGCGTGCAACTCTTTCATGTAATTATAGAACACAGGTTGCACTTTGGCCTTGGCATCTTTGTTTAGCTTCATCTGTGTGGAGACATAGGCCCAGCGCTCTTTGTCTTTCTGCGATTGAGCCGCAGACAACATTGGCACCAAGGCAGCAATTAGCAATACGGTTAGTAATTTTTTCATAGTTAGGATTTTATATAATAGGTAATTGTGGCAGTAGAACGTCAATCAAGAAGTGGCCATCGCAAAGCACAAGCAATAAAAGAAAAAACAGGTGAGCCGCACTATAAGCGGGGTTTTGTAAGAGCAATCAAACAAAAGATTGCCGATGTCTGTCATCTATCTTGACCGTTTGTTGCCAAGCGGCTCTATCGTGCTACCCTCCGGCGCAAACGTTTAGGTTTTTCGGACGGACAGCCCTCCATTTCTCGCCGGTATACATGCACTTTCACCCTCCGCCACACACCCGAGATATGTCACCACACCTCGGCGTGAGCTCTTACCTCACGTTCTCACCCTTACTCCGAATGCGTTGATTGGCATAAAATGCCGCAAGCCTGCCCATTGATTGCAAACGGGGCGGTTGTTTTCTTCTGCGTTTCGGCACCCTCGCGGATACTTCCCGTTAGGAAGCGGAGTGTCCTATGGTGCCCCGACTTTCCTCCGACAATACTTTCATATCGGCGACAGACCGTTCGGCTCACCTGTATTTCTCATTTTTCCAACGGCAAAAGTACGCAAAAAAGATTAAAAGGAGGCCGCGATAATTCAAAACTAATCATAAAGAACGCGTTTGCGGCGTTAAAGGAAATCAAAATGGAGTTTTTTGCCATTGATTTGTTTGCAAGGATAGGCGATAAGTCTTAATTTTGCGAGCGATTTTAAGTTAATATGAAGACAAATACAAACATATAAATATTTTTATTATGAAGAAGATGAAGATACTTTTTGGTGGCATAATGCTTGTGGCGGCCACCTCTGTTATCACTCTGATTCCGCAGGAGGCAATGGCCTCGGATGCGCCTGTAGCTTCACTTTCTGAAGCTACGAAGACCTTATCCTCTGTATCTGCTGCCCCAACCGGCCAAGCTCCATACGTGGATCTCACCTATGCGGCCGAAAATGCTGTAAACAGTGTGGTTTATATTAAGGTGACTATGCAAAGTAAAACGCAATCTGTGGATTATTCCTTTCCTTTTGATGATTTCTTTGGCGATTTCTTCGGATTTGGCAATGGCAACTCCCAAAAACGCCGCCAGCAGGTGGAGACGCCCAAGCGCCAGGCTTCTGGTAGCGGTGTGATAATCTCTTCTGATGGCTATATCGTTACCAACAACCACGTTGTGCAAGACGCAGATGAGATTGAAGTAAAGACCAACGACAAGAAAGAATACAAAGCGCGCATCATCGGCACAGATAAAACCACCGACTTAGCCCTTATCAAGGTGGAAGCCACCGGTCTGCCTGCTATCCCCATTGGCGACAGCGATAAATTGAAATTGGGCGAGTGGGTTTTGGCTGTAGGTAATCCTTTTAACCTCACGTCCACCGTTACTGCGGGCATCGTCAGTGCAAAATCGCGTTCTCTTAACGCCAATGATGTGGAATCATTCATCCAGACCGATGCGGCCATCAATGCGGGCAATTCTGGCGGTGCTTTGGTAAACGCTAAAGGCGAATTGGTAGGTATCAATGCCATGCTTTATTCTCAAACCGGTTCGTTCTCCGGTTATGGCTTCGCTATCCCCACTACTATTATGAATAAGGTAGTAGACGACCTCAAGAAATACGGCACAGTGCAGCGCGCATTGCTGGGTATTGCCGGTATGGAATTAAACAAATACATCGACCAGCAAAAGGAGAAGGGCAAGAGCGATTCTGATTTGGATTTCGGCACTACCGAGGGCGTAATTGTCATGGAAGTGCCTGTGGACGGAGCTGCTGCCGAGGCCGGTATAGAGGAAAAGGACGTTATCACCAATGTGGACGGTAAGGACGTGAAATCTATGGCAGACCTGCAAGAGACGCTCGCCACACATCGGCCGGGCGACAAAGTGAATGTCACGTTCCTGCGCAATAAGAAACAATACAACAAGCAGGTTACGCTCCGTAATATCCAAGGCACTACTGAACAAGTAACCGAAGTGGATATCAACTCCCTTGGCGTGGCTCTCAAACCGCTCACTTCCGAGCAAAAGCGCGAATTGGCTTTGCAGAACGGCCTTGTGGTTATTTCCGTAAAGGAAGGCAAATTCAAAGAGGCCGGTATCACCAAAGGCATCATTATCCTTGAGGTAAACGACAAGAAGATGAACACCCAGACCGACTTTGATGAAGTGGTTAAGGCTGCAAATTCCTCCAAAGAGCCCGTGCTCTGGATTAAGGCCAAGACCCAAAGCGGTATCAACAAGAGCTTTGTAATAGACCTTAGCAACTCTGAAAAGAAAGATAAACAAGGTAAGTAAAACCCAAGCTCACATAAAAAGGCAGGCCTTCTTGGTCTGCCTTTTTTATGTGCTTATCTCTTACTGTTAGCTTCCGCTTATAGCAGGCCGGCCGTTTGATTGAGCCTGTTTACGCGTTTCAGACGATTTTCCGTTGATTGATTTTTGCTTAACTAAATAGGAGATAAACCATATTCGTGGTTTACCTCCTATTTCCTTATGTGCGCCTGACAGGACTCGAACCTGCACGATGGAATCACCAGATCCTAAGTCTGGCGCGTCTACCAATTCCGCCACAGGCGCATATTTTTCTGATAAGAACGCTTTATTTCGCTATTGGTTTTGCAGCTCTTATGGAAAGTTAGCGATATTCTATCATAAGCCGCGAGGAATCTGTCTGAAACCGATTATGTCGCGCACTTCCTCGATGGTCTTGCGGGCAGAGGTGCGGGCTTTTTCGGCGCCATGCTCTGCAATGCGCTCCAACAGAGCATCATCGCTTTGATATTCCAAAATCTTATCTCTGATTGGCGCCACAATTCTGCAGATGTCAGCAGCCAACTGCTTTTTCAGGTCGCCGAAACGGATTGTGCACTTGTTCCACTCTTCGTCAAAGAAGTCGTACACTTCCTTTGTGGAGCAGATTTTGAGGAATGTAAAGAGGTTTTCGATACATTCCGGCTTGGGGGAGTTCGGTTCGGTGGGAGTGCTTACTGTTAGGGCTTTCTTCACCTTGTTTGTGATGGTCTTGTCGTCATCACATAGGTAGATACAATTGCCATCACTCTTGCCCATCTTGCCGCTACCGTCCAATCCTGGCACCTTTACGGGTTTGTCGGAGTAGGTGAAGTTTTGCGGCTCGGGAAAGAAGTCCACACCATATATACTATTGAAACGGCGAGCGCATTTGCGGGCCATTTCCATATTCTGCTCCTGGTCTTTGCCCACCGGCACTTTCACTGCTTTATGCTGAAGGATGTCGGCGGCCATAAGGGTGGGGTAGGTGAATAGACCTGCGTTCACATTGTTGGGCTGCTTGCGGGCTTTCTCCTTAAAGGTGGTTACGCGCCCCAGTTCGCCCAAATAGGTGTTCATATTTAGGTAGAGATATAGCTCCAGCGTCTCGCGGATGTCGCTTTGGATGTAGATTGTGGCCTTATGCGGGTCTATACCGCAGGCCAGATACTCCGCAAGGATTGTCTTCACGCTACGGCGAATATCTTCCGGCTTTGGCATCGTAGTGAGCGCATGCCAATCTGCAATAAAAAACATGCAGTCATATTCTTCTTGCATACGAACGAAGGAAGTGACTGCGCCAAAATAATTTCCTAAGTGAAGATGACCGGTAGGTCGGATGCCGGAAACAACTTTTTCCATATCTCTTAACCTTTTTGAGCCGAAGGCGGGACTCGAACCCGCGACCTACGCATTACGAATGCGTCGCTCTACCAACTGAGCTATTTCGGCTTGACTGCGATTGGGGCAAAACCATTGTTATGGCGTCTTGCTCCCCGCTTATTAGCATTTGCAAAATCTGCTCTCGGATATTCTAATGAATACCCCACTACTTTGCAATTTCTCTTCGCTTCCTTTCGGTTGCGGCCCGCAAGTTTGATGCCTACTTTTGCAAATGCGTGTGCAAAGTTAATGATTTATTTTGGAACACGGGGATATGCTCCCCAAAAAATTAACACCGCCAATACTTCGGCAAGTATTGACGGTGCTTTTGGGGTGTGTTGTTGGCATTTAACTGGCAATGGCCATATTTTGCTGCAGATGCTCTTTGGCGTATTCCTTTGTGAGCCGGAATGTGCGGGCCTTGGACGAAGGCATTTCGTAGAGCGCATCTCTAAGGATGTTCTCAACTATTGCCCTCAAGCCGCGGGCTCCCAGTTTATACTCATCAGCCTTGTCCACAATGAAATCGAGGGCGTCATCGTCCACCGTCATCTTGATTCCATCTATTTCCATCATCTTCACATACTGCTTGATGATAGAATTTTTCGGTTCCACAAGGATGCGTCGCAGGGTTTGCTTATCCAATGGGTTGAGATATGTGAGCACAGGCAGTCTACCGATAATTTCCGGTATCAGTCCGAAAGATTTGAGGTCTTGCGGCATCACATACTTCATCAGGTTGCTTTTATCAATGTGCTGGATATTCTGCACCGAGTTGTAGCCCACCACATGAGTGTTCATTCTCTGGGCAATCTTGCGCTCTATGCCATCGAAGGCGCCACCGCAGATAAAGAGGATGTTCTTTGTGTCCACATGGATGTAGTCTTGATCGGGGTGTTTGCGCCCGCCCTTTGGCGGCACGTTCACAATCGACCCTTCCAGCAACTTGAGCAAACCTTGCTGCACGCCCTCGCCGCTCACATCGCGGGTGATAGAGGGGTTGTCGCTCTTGCGGGCAATCTTGTCAATCTCGTCTATAAAGACGATGCCGCTTTGGGCTGCAGCCAAATCGTAATCGGCAGCCTGGAGCAAACGCGTGAGAATGCTCTCGATGTCTTCGCCAACATAGCCGGCTTCTGTGAATACCGTGGCATCAACGATGGTGAAGGGCACCTTGATAAGTCTGGCAATGGTGCGAGCCAAAAGGGTCTTGCCCGTACCAGTAGGGCCCACCATGATGATATTGCTCTTTTCTATCTCCACGTCATCGTTCTTATTGGCTGTGGAGTCGTTCCCCTTGGCGTCCGCCTTTTTTGTGGACGCCGCAGATTTGCTTTCGCTGCTGTTAATCGTATTCTGCCCCAAACGTTTATAATGGTTGTAGACAGCCACAGCCAAACACTTCTTCGCATCGTCTTGACCGATGACATACTCGTCCAAAAAAGCCTTTATCTCTTTTGGTTTGGGCACATCGCGGAAATCGGTGTTGAATTTTTGGTTAGCCGTCTTCTTGCTAAAGAAATCTTCGGGCAGCCCCAACTGTTCCCTCACCATGTTGGCGGCAGTCAAGGCACAATCTCCGCAAATATATCCATGGAGACCAGTGAGCAATATCCCCACTTGCGATTCATCGCGCCCACAAAAGCTGCATTTTGCGGTCTTTGAGTTTTTAGGCATTGTGATATTTTCCTTTTGTGTCTGAAAGCAGTTGCTTTTGCTTCAGACGACATTCGTTTTAATTTAGATAGCCACTCATTATACTTAAATAGCCATCCCTTCTGATTAGATAAACGTCCCTTGTGTCAAAAAGTGATTATTTCTTCTGCATCACGCGGTCTACCATACCGTATTCCACAGCCTCCTGTGCGGTCATCCAGTGGTCGCGGTCGGTGTCGGCTAGCACAGTGTCGAAATCCTTATGGGCATGGTCGGCGATAATCTGGGTGAGCTCCCTCTTCAGTTTCTGAATCTCGCGGGCTGTAATCTCAATGTCGGAAGCCTGCCCCTGCACGCCGCCCAGAGGTTGATGAATCATCACACGACTGTGAGGCAGACTATAACGCTTGCCCTCTTTGCCGCTCACCAGCAACACTGCGGCCATAGAAGCGGCCATACCTGTGCACATTGTGGACACATCACTGTTGATAAACTGCATCGTGTCGTAGATGCCCAATCCTGCGCTCACAGACCCGCCCGGGGAGTTGATATAAATAGAGATGTCCTTCTCCTGATCCACGGAATCGAGGTAAAGAAGTTGAGCCTCCAGCGTGTTGGCTGTATAATCGTCAATCTGTGTGCCAAGAAAGATGATGCGGTCCATCATCAGACGGCTGAACACGTCCATCTGCGTTACATTGAGCTGGCGCTCCTCCAATATATAGGGGTTCAGATACTGGTTCTGACTCTTAATAACATCGTCCAGCACCATTGAGTTGATGCCCATCTTGCCAGTGGCAAACTTTTGAAAATCGGTTCTGTACATATTATTCTTATTAATTACGATAGGGTTACTTATCCACACATACTATGCACATTCTGTGCCAAAAAGCATTACAAGCACGTGTTTAATAAAAGAGCCGGTGTGCTTAGCAGGCAAACCGGCTCGTATAGTTGTTGGCATGGCCTAATGCTCAAACATTTTGTTGAAGTCGTCAATAGAGATGTCTTCTTCTTTCAGTTTCACTGTCTCTTTGGCTTTCTTCACAAAGGCATCGTTCATTGCATTCTCCACGATGTTATCTAATTGCTTCTCGTCCTTAAGGCGCTCTTCTGCAAAACTGTCGATGGTCTCCTCCGGCATGTTGAGAATGCCATATTGAGCCATTTGCATCTTAACCAATCGCTTCGAGGTCTCCTTTAGGGCTGCTTCATCAATCTTTATGCCCAAATTCTTTATCAATTCAAGGCGTACAAACGACCAACGCAAGCTGTTAAGACTTTCCTTGAAATGCTCCTCTATCTGATGAACATCTTGCTCATTCTTTGCGTGGAGCATTGCCATCTTCTTGAGCAGGTCTTCAGCCAAGGGGAATTCGCCGGCCTTCTTCATAACCACATCTTTGAGGTCGAGGAAGAATTTGTAATCGCTGTCTTGGCGATACTGAGCCTCAATGTCGCTCTTTACGCGGGCCCTAAATTCCTCTTCGGTCTTTATTCCGCTCTCCGGGTAAGCCACATTGAACAAATTCTCGTTGATGTCGCCCATAACAAAATGGTCGATATTATTAATGTGCAAAGTAAACTCGCCCGTATGCTTCTTGGCTTCCTCCTTGTCTACATGCAATACGGAAGCCAACTCGTTTTCTCTGCCTTCGTATGCCTTGGCCGGAGTGAACACAATGTCGTCACCTTTCTTGGCATCCTTAAACAGGGCTTTCTGCTCGTCGTTGGCAAAATAGTTGGGCAACAGCGACACATCTTCCTCTTGGATACCTTCTTCGCCCTCACCCACATTTTCCTTTAACGTACCTTTTACTATATCGCCCTCAGTATACGTGTCAGCATCCTCGTTATGACCGGTTTGACGGCGGTAACCATCAATCATGGCGTTCACGGGCTTGTCGTCTACCTGTATATTATAATAAGGTACAGTGGTGCGACCGTCAATCTTCACAGACACCTCCGGCTTCAAGGCCACATCAAATACGAATGTGAAATCATCTGCCCGCTCGATGTCAATGTTCTTGTTGTCATCGCTGTTAAGCGGTTCACCGAACATATCGATTTTCTCGTCAGTGATATATTTTGTTACACTTTCGCTCAACAGTTTCTGTACTTCATCGGCTTTCACTTCCAACCCATACATCTTCTGTATCAGAGCCATCGGCACCATGCCTTTGCGGAAACCGGGCATCTGCGCCTTCTGTTTCAGTTTCTTCAACGAGGCCTTTACTTTGTCTGTATAGTCAGCCTGTTTAATCTCTACCGTGATTTTGCCCCTCAGGGCGTCTTCGGATTTTTCAAATTTAATATCCATGTTGCTGATTCCAGTATTTTTATCTATTTTTCCAGTATTGTTATCTTATTTGCCCAATATTGTGTAATATTTGTCCAATATTGTTATCTTATTGTCCAATATTGTGTCATATTTGTCCAATATTGTTATCTTATTTGCCCAATATTGTGTCATATTTGTCCAATATTGTTATCTTATTGTCCAATATTGTGTCATATTTGTCCAGTATTGTTATCTTACTGTCCAATATTGCTATCTTATTTGTTCAATATCGTATCTTATTTTTCAGTTTTGTTATTTTATTCGTCCAGTATTGTTATCATACTACTATTCTTTCGCTACCATTGCGCCTTTTTGTGCTTAGCAACGCAATCTGCGTTTCCATTCGTATGCACAACACTCGTTTCAACGTCCACTGCGTTAGCGTTCTCGTCCACTATACTCGTTTCAACGTCTACAGCTTCCGTATTCAGGTCCATTGAATTCGTTTCAACGTCCACAGCGTTAGCGTTCTCGTCCACTATGTCGGATTCGATATCCACTGCATTAGCGTTCGCTATGATTGTATATGTAGCCACGCAATTCGGCCTGCAAAATTACTAATTTGTTTTCAATTTTCCCCTCTCTCCTTCGTCTTTTTGCGTGAACCATATACAATTATCTTCCTGTTGGATATTTTTTTCTTCGTGCTGAATGAAATTTTTCCCGTGCAAAATTTATTTTTTCCCGTGCAAACCAAATTTTTTCCCCTCCTAAATCGATTTTTTCCCCTCCGAGTTTGCGTTAACAGTACTGTTTAGATAATGTTACAGTACTGTAACAATAACTAAACAGTACTGTTAACTTATTGTTACAGCACTGTGAACGCAAACTCGGAGGGGAAAAAATCGGGAGAGGAGGGGATTTATTTCATTTACGAGGGGATTTATTTGATTTTGCACGGGAAAAAATTTAGTTTGCACGAAGATAACTTTGGTTATCGCGAAAAATAGTTCAGCTCTGAGGGCGGAAAGAGGATTATTGACGACGAAAATCGGGACGGCGGCGGCGTAGCGCAGACCGGTGGCGATGAAAAAATAATTTCCGGGTGATTGCAAATGAAAAGGATGGCACATACCAATAAAAAGGTGCCTTATACCAATAAAAGAGTGGCTCTTACTAATAAAAAGGGTGGCTTTACTAATGAATAAGGTGCCTTATACCAATAAAATGGTGGCTTTACTAATATATAAGGTAGCTTATACCAATAAAAAGGTAGATTATACCAATAAATAAGGTGGCTCTAAAATTGCCCGAAATGGGATTTTAGAACCACCTTTAGTGTGATTGTGATTAATCAGTCGTATTTGAATAGCGCGCAGACAAGTTTAGTTGGCATTCTGACTTATTATGTTGGTG
>CAZQVW010000038.1:2671-14534 GCA_964596865.1 uncultured Bacteroidaceae bacterium | reverse complement strand
TACGAGCACCCCGTGGCATTGCGCGCCGTAACCAGTACCGACGCCATGACGGCCGACTGGGCCCACCTCCCTTACGATTTCATGGCCTCTGTCAGCAATGATATAATAAATAAGGTGAAAGGCGTGAACCGCGTTTGCTACGATATTTCCTCAAAGCCGCCATCGACAATAGAATGGGAGTAGACCTCCCCTGCGCTTGGCCCGATGCCTCTGCGCTATGGGGCGTGGAGCGTTTCTTACAGTGCGCATTTTGAAATTATAGAAATAATTACTACCTTTGCAGTCGTAAAAACAAACTGTCAGGGGATTAAAATAAATTTTCACGTAAGAATGAACCTAAGTCCGCTTACAGCCGTTAGTCCGATAGACGGCCGTTATCATAGTAAGACAGAGTGTCTGTCATCTTATTTCTCGGAATACGCACTGATTAAGCACAGAGTGAGAGTAGAGGTGGAGTATTTCATTATGTTGGTGGAACTGCCCTTGCCCCAGTTGGAGGATTTTCCGAAGGCTCTGATTCCCACGCTTAGGAATATCTACCTTAATCTAAGTGAGCAGGACGCACAATCCGTGAAGGACATCGAAAAGGTTACTAACCACGATGTCAAGGCGGTGGAATACTTTATTAAACAGAAATTCGATGAGATTGGCGGCCTTGAGGCCTATAAGGAGTTTATCCACTTTGGGCTGACCTCGCAAGATATTAATAATACTTCCTTTCCCCTGATGCTGAAAGAGTGTTTGGAGAATGTCTATTACCCCGCTCTGCAGGAATTGATAGACCAGCTCAACACCTACGCCGAGGAATGGAAGGATATTCCCATGCTGGCCAAGACACACGGACAGCCGGCCTCGCCCACTCGCCTTGGCAAGGAGATAAGGGTCTTTTCTTACAGGTTGGAGCGCCAGTTTGCCCGCCTCAAGGAGATGAAGATGCCCGCTAAATTCGGTGGCGCCACCGGTAACCTGAATGCTCACCATGTGGCTTATCCACAATATGATTGGCAGAGTATTGCAAACGATTTCGTGAGCAAACATCTGGGGCTGGAGCGCGAACAATTCACCACTCAGATTAGTAATTACGATGGATTGGGAGAGGTGTTCGATGCCCTAAAGCGTATCAACACCATTATGATTGATCTGGACCGCGATTTCTGGCAGTATATCTCGATGAACTACTTCAAACAGAAGATCAAGGACGGTGAGGTTGGCTCCAGCGCGATGCCACACAAGGTTAATCCTATCGACTTTGAAAATTCGGAAGGCAATCTGGGGTTGGCCAACGCTATTCTGGTGCATCTGAGCATGAAATTGCCTATCAGTCGCCTCCAACGCGACCTCACGGACTCCACTGTCTTGAGAAATATTGGTGTGCCCTTGGGCCACATGATGATTTCCATTCAAAGCACGCTCAAGGGCTTGCGCAAATTGCTCCTGCATAGAGAGACCATTGATGCCGACTTGCAAAACCAATGGGCAGTGGTGGCAGAGGCAATCCAGACCATCCTTAGGCGCGAAGCCTACCCGCATCCTTATGAGGCGCTGAAGGCCTTGACGCGTACCAACGAGGAAATCACCGAGGAGCGCATACATGATTTCATTCAAAACCTGAATGTCTCGCCGCAGGTGAAGGCAGAACTGATGAAGATCACGCCTTCTAATTATACCGGCATCTAATCTAATTTTATAGACACCTAATATTAATCGTTTCAATAATTTCTACACCGTGATGGTGTAATCCAAACATTTCTAAACACTAATAAAACACAATGGAAAACGAGAAAGAGATTGTGGGCGCGCAGTCCAATCAACCCACGCAGGCAAAACAAGACGAAACGCCTAAACCAAACACTGAACAAGGAGCCACTACCGGCGCTCCCCGCCAGCGCCAGCGCTTCACACGCTGGGTAAGCAATAGCGAACGTGGCGAATACCAGCCGCGTCGAGAGGGCTATCGTCAGGGATACAACAATTATAGGCGTGAGGGGAACGATAGATACAGATCTACATACGCCTATCGCCCTTCTTATCAGCGAGCCGAGAGGCCTTATCGCCCCCAATATCAAGATAATCGCGAAACCGAAATATCTGATGGCGTAACTCCAGATACTAACAAGCCGATAGACCAACAGCAAAACGGATATAAGCCAAATTACGGTTATCGTCCCAACAACTATCGTTACCGTCAGGAAGGTTATCAGTCGCGCGATCGCTTTCAGCGCCAAGGTGATTTCCGTCAGGAGGGCTATCAGCCGCGCGGCCATTTCCAGCGTCCGGCGTTTAAGAAAGATGGCTTCAATCGCCCCAGACGTCCTTTCCGCCAGCATACAGAGGATTATGATCCTTCAGCAAAATATAATACTCAAAAGGTGTTGCGCTACAAGGAGGCCAATGTAGACCCAAATGCTCCCATCCGATTGAATCGCTATCTGGCCAACGCCGGAGTTTGTTCGCGCCGTGAAGCTGATGCCCATATTCAGGCCGGCGATGTAACGGTAAACGGCGAAATTATCACCGAATTGGGACACAAGGTTCTCCGTTCCGACAACGTTGCGTTCAAGGGTAACCCCGTGAGCCTGGAGGACAAAGTTTATATCCTGCTGAATAAGCCGAAGGATTATGTAACCACTTCAGACGACCCCGAAAATCGCAAGACTGTGATGGATCTTGTGAAGAATGCTTGCCCCGAAAGGGTGTACCCCGTGGGCAGATTGGATCGCAATACCACCGGTGTGCTCCTTCTCACCAATGATGGCGAAATGGCCGCCAAGATGCTTCACCCCAAGTTCTTGAAGAAGAAAATTTATCATGTCTATTGCAATAAGTCGGTGTCCTTTGCCGATATGCAGAAGATTCTTAACGGCATCGTGCTGGAGGATGGAGAGATTAAGGCCGATAGAGTGGAGTATGCCAGTGAGACAGACCGCAAGCAAATCGGTATCGAAATCCATAGTGGGAAAAACCGCATTGTTAGGCGTATCTTCGAAAAATTGGGCTACAAGGTAGTGAAACTGGATAGGGTCTATTTTGCCGGTCTCACCAAAAAGAACCTTCGCCGTGGCCAATGGCGCTTCTTGGAGGAGCCCGAAGTGAATATCCTGCGCATGGGCGCATACGAATAATGGTAAGCGAGGATTGGGGCGGAGGCGTCTTCTATTGATGCCGGCTCCTTCCTTTCAGATTGTATTAATAAAAAGAAATCTACGTACAACATGAAACGCACAAAGATTATCGATGCGCTGCAAAGCACCGATTATGGTTCAGAAGTAACTGTGATGGGATGGGTTCGCACCAAACGTGGCAGCAAGTCGGTCAATTTTATTGCTCTCAACGATGGATCTACCATTAAGAATATCCAACTTGTGGCCGATGTCTCAAAGTTTGATGAGGAATTGCTCAAACAAATCACCACTGGGGCCTGCCTTTCGTGTACAGGCACGTTGGTGGAGAGTATAGGCTCCGGTCAGGCGGCCGAAATCCAGGCACAGTCCATAAAGGTGTTTGGAACTTGCGGTTCTGATTACCCAATGCAGAAAAAGGGGCAGAGCTTTGAATATATGCGCCAGTATGCTCACTTGCGCCTCCGCACCAATACTTTTGGTGCCGTGATGAGAATTCGCCACAATATGGCAATGGCCATCCATACTTATTTCCACGAGCACGGTTATTACTATTTCCATACTCCGCTCATCACTGCCAGTGATGCCGAGGGCGCAGGACAGATGTTTCAGGTAACCACCAAGGATCTTAACAATATTACAAAGGGTAAAGATGGCAAGGTGGATTATAGCGATGATTTCTTTGGAAAATTGACCTCCTTGACGGTGAGCGGACAGCTGGAAGGCGAACTGGGAGCCACTGCTTTGGGAGCTATATATACCTTCGGTCCCACCTTTAGGGCTGAAAATAGTAATACTCCACGCCATTTGGCCGAATTTTGGATGATAGAGCCCGAGGTGGCCTTCATAGATCTTGCCGACTTGATGGATTTGGAAGAAGATTTCATCAAATATTGCGTGAAATGGGCGCTCGATCATTGCAAAGATGACCTCGAATTTCTCAACAAGATGATTGACAAGGGCTTGATCGCGCGCTTGGAGAGTGTTATCAACACCGATTTCGTTCGTCTTTCTTATACTGATGGTATTAAGATCCTTCAGCAGGCGATAAAGAATGGCAAGAAATTTGAATTCGAATGCGAATGGGGCGATGACCTCGCTTCTGAACACGAACGCTACTTGGTGGAGGAGCATTTTAAGAAGCCCGTCATCATGACCCACTATCCCAAAAAGATTAAGGCCTTCTATATGAAGATTGATGACGAGATTCCCGAAATAGACGGTGAGAAGAAAGAACAGACCGTGCAGGGCACCGATGTCCTTTTCCCCCAAATCGGCGAGATTATCGGTGGTTCGGTGAGAGAGGAAGATTATGACAAACTGATGGGCGAAATCACGGAACGCCATATTCCAATGAAAGATATGTGGTGGTATCTTGACACTCGCAAGTTTGGCACATGTCCTCACGGCGGCTTTGGCCTCGGTTTTGAAAGGCTTATCCTTTTCGTTACCGGTATGCAAAATATCCGTGATGTCATTCCTTTCCCGCGCACACCCAAATCGGCGGAATTCTAATATACAGGCTCCTTTTCTCTCAACGAAAAGGAGCCTTTTTCCAACGATAGGCTTATAAAATATGTGAGGTGTTTTGTCATACTTGTTGATAAATAACTAATTTTGCAATATCAAATAGGAGACTCTTTGGCATGGAAACATTAAAACACGAATGTGGCGTAGCGATGGTGAGATTGCTCAAGCCATTGGACTATTATCAGCAAACCTATGGTTCGTGGACTAAAGGTTTGGACGAGCTTTATCTCCTAATGGAAAAACAGCATAATCGCGGACAGGAAGGGGCAGGCGCGGCCTGCGTGAAGATGAATGCCACTCCTGGAAATGATTATATGTTTAGGGAGCGTGGGCTTGGTTCTTCTGCCATCCAAGAGATTTTCTCCACTATCCATTCTCAAATCCGCGCCATCAGTAGTGGAAATAAGGTAGATGCGGAGTTTGCAGAGAAGAATGTGCCGTTTGCCGGAGAAATATATATGGGGCATCTCCGCTATAGCACCACCGGAAGAAGCGGCCTTTCCTATGTCCACCCCTTCATGCGTAGAAACAACTGGCGAGCGCGTAATCTGTGTCTGTGTGGAAATTTCAATATGACCAATGTGGATGAAATTTTTCAAAGCATTGTGAAAGATGGCCAGCATCCACGGGCTTATTCAGACACATATATCCTTTTGGAACAGATTGGGCATCGATTGGATATGGAAAGTCAGCGTCTCTATAATGAAGCTGCAAAAAATGGTCTGAAAGAGCAAGATATTACTCGCTATATTGAAGATAATATTGACATTGCTAATGTGCTGAAGACTTCCAGCCGCCTTTGGGACGGGGGCTTTGTTATCTGTGGAATGACGGGCAGCGGCGAGATGTTTGCCTTGAGAGATCCTTGGGGAATCCGCCCTGCCTTTTGGTATTGCGATGAGGAACAAGTGGTGGTGGCATCGGAAAGGCCGGTCATCCAGACCACCCTCTTCTGCGATATTGAGCAAGTGAACGAGTTGCAACCCGGACAAGCACTGATTGTAGACCGCAAAGGAAAGATGAGGCTTGAACAAATTCTCCAGCCTAAGGAAAAGAAAGCGTGCTCTTTTGAAAGAATTTATTTTAGTCGTGGTAGCGATGCCGACATTTATAAGGAGCGTAAGAATTTAGGCCGTCTGTTGGTGCCGAAAATATTGGACGCAATAGATAATGACCTCCAGCATACCGTCTTTTCGTTTATCCCAAATACAGCCGAGGCTGCTTTCTATGGGCTCGTTGAGGGACTAAACGAATATCTTAATACTCAAAAGGCTCGCAAGATAGAATCCCTCGGGCCCAATGCCACGCCAAAGCAAATCGAAGAAATTTTGAACGAACGGATTAGAAGCGAGAAGGTGGCGTGGAAAGATATTAAGCTTCGCACTTTCATTGCCGAAGGCTCCTCCAAAAACGAATTGGCTGCCCATGTCTATGATATAACTTACGGAAGCCTTGTGCCTTATGTAGATAATTTGGTGATAATAGACGACTCGATTGTTCGCGGCACAACGTTGCGCGAAAGTATCATACGCATCTTGGATAGGCTTTGTCCCAAAAAGATTATAGTGGTGTCGTCTTCTCCGCAGGTGCGTTATCCAGACTATTACGGCATTGATATGAGTCATTTGGAGGAATTTATCGCTTTTAAGGCTGCGATAGAATTGCTCCGAGATACCAAAAACGAAAGGCTTATCAAGGATGTGTACGCTAAGTGTAAGGCCCAACAAGGTTTGCCCAAAGAGGACGTACATAACTATGTAAGAGAGATATATGCTCCTTTTTCTGCAGATGAAATTTCGCAGAAGATGGCCCAGATGCTAAGAAGCGAAGAGATAAGGGCCGATGTGCAGATTGTGTATCAATCTTTGGAAGGCCTACATCGGGCGTGCCCAAATCATACGGGCGATTGGTATTTCAGCGGCCATTACCCCACTCCTGGCGGCAACAATCGCGTTAATCAGGCGTTTATTGAATATGTGGAAGCAAACTATTAATATAATTCTTAGATAAATCAAAAACGATATATGCGAAACGTAACATTAAGGTTAGAGGACGGCACCACCTTTAGGGGGCGCTCGTTCGGCTATGAACAACCGGTGGCCGGCGAGGTGGTTTTTAATACCGCAATGATGGGCTATGTGGAAAGCCTTACAGACCCATCGTATGCCGGTCAGTTGATGACTTTGACGTTCCCCTTGGTGGGAAATTACGGTGTCCCTGAATTTAAGATGGAGCCCAATGGTATTGCCACCTTTATGGAAAGCGACAAGATATATGCAAAGGCCATCATCGTGAGCGAATACAGTGGCGAGTATAGCCATTGGAATGCAAAGGAATCTTTAGGCGATTGGCTTAAAAGAGAACACGTGCCCGGTATCACGGGCATTGATACCCGTCAGCTCACCAAAGTGCTTCGTGAGCATGGTGTGATGATGGGGAGTATCATTTTTGATGATGATCCAAATAATGTGGCTGAAGCTCAATATGAAGGCGTTAATTATGTACAGCAAGTTAGTTGTCGTGAGGTTATTCGCTATAATGAAGGTGCTGGAAAGAAGGTTGCATTGGTGGATTGCGGTGTAAAGCACAATATCCTGCGCTGTCTTATCAAACGCGAGATGGAAGTAATACGCGTTCCTTGGGACTATGATTTCAACCAGATGGATTTCGATGCCCTCTTTTTAGCTAATGGTCCTGGCGACCCTGATACTTGTGAGGCTACCGTAAAAAATATCCGTACTTTTCTTGCGCGTCAGAGCACAAAGCCGGTGATGGGAATTTGTATGGGTAATCAATTGTTAGCAAAAGCAGCGGGCGCGAAAATATATAAGTTGAAATATGGCCATCGCAGTCATAACCAGCCGGTGCGCCTTGTGGGAACAGACCATTGTTTTGTTACCAGTCAAAACCATGGCTATGCCGTGGATGCCTCTACGCTGCCCGATGAATGGGAACAGCTGTTTGTGAACATGAACGATGGTTCAAACGAAGGTATTCGTCATAAAAGCAAACCGTGGTATTCAGTGCAATTCCATCCGGAGGCTTGTAGTGGACCTACAGATACAGAGTTTCTTTTTGATGATTTTGCCAAACAGCTTCATCAGTTGTAATTTTGTATTACTATTGTGATTCTTTCCAAATCTTATACTCTTAGAAATCTTCTCAAAAATGCTTGACAAAGACATACATAAAGTGCTATTGCTGGGCTCGGGCGCATTGAAAATAGGCGAGGCCGGCGAATTTGATTACTCGGGTTCTCAAGCTCTCAAGGCTTTGCGCGAGGAGCATATCCATACTGTGCTTATTAACCCCAATATTGCTACTGTCCAAACCTCAGAAGGCGTAGCAGACGAGATATATTTCCTACCAGTAACCCCCTATTTTGTGGAAAAGGTGATACAAAAGGAGAGGCCCGATGGTATCCTTCTTTCTTTTGGTGGGCAGACGGCTCTCAATTGCGGAGTGGAGCTTTATCAAAGCGGTGTGCTGGAGAAATATAACGTCAGGGTACTCGGCACCCCTGTGGAGGTGATTATGAACACGGAGGACAGGGAACTGTTTGTGGAAAGGCTGAATGAAATCAACGTTAAAACGATAAAAAGCCACGCTTGCCAAAATATGGATGAGGCGCGCAAGGCTGCTGCAGATTTGGGGTATCCCATTATTGTGCGTGCTGCATACGCGCTTGGCGGCTTGGGCTCCGGATTCTGTGATAATGAGCAGGAATTGCTCACTGTGTGTGAGAAGGCTTTCTCTTTTTCTCCACAAGTGCTTGTGGAAAAAAGTCTAAAAGGCTGGAAGGAAGTGGAATACGAGGTGGTGCGCGACCGCTACGACAACTGCATCACCGTTTGTAACATGGAAAATTTCGACCCCCTTGGCATTCATACCGGTGAAAGCATCGTGGTGGCTCCATCACAAACGCTAACTAATTCCGAATACCATAAACTGCGTGCTCTCTCAATCCAGATTGTTCGTCATGTAGGTATTGTGGGCGAATGTAATGTGCAGTATGCGCTGGATCCTAATTCCGAGGACTACCGCGTCATAGAGGTAAACGCTCGTTTGAGCCGCTCTTCTGCTTTAGCCAGTAAAGCCACAGGCTATCCTTTGGCTTTCGTGGCTGCAAAATTGGGCTTGGGTTACGGGCTGTTTGAATTGAATAATTCAGTAACGCGCACAACCAGTGCATTCTTTGAGCCTGCTCTGGATTATATCGTCTGCAAATTGCCCCGCTGGGATTTGGCTAAATTCCGCGGTGTGGATAGAGAGTTAGGCAGTAGTATGAAGTCGGTGGGCGAAGTGATGTCTATTGGCCGCACCTTTGAGGAAGCCATTCAAAAGGGTATGCGCATGATTGGACAGGGAATTCACGGATTTGAGGAAAACCATTCTCTTTCGGTGGACAATATTGAAGAGTCGCTGAAGGAGCCCACCGACAAACGCCTCCTTGTAATTGCGCAAGCTCTGAAAAATGGGTATTCCATAGAGGCCATTCACGACCTCACGCATATCGACCGTTGGTTTCTTCAGCGCCTAAATCATATCAGTGAGACTGATGATGAGTTGCGCGCTTGTGGAAATATTAATCGTCTGGAGCCGGAGCTTTTGCTCAAAGCCAAGCGCCAGGGATTTAGTGATTTCCAAATAGCTCGTGCTATAGGGATGGAAAGCACTATGAGCATAGAGAAAGCTATGCTTCTGATTAGGGCAAAGCGCAAATCTCTTGGCATCTTGCCTGTGGTGAAACAAATAGATACACTGGCTGCGGAATATCCGGCGCAGACCAATTATTTGTATCTCACTTACAATGGCGTAGCTCACGATATTAAATACGAATTTGACAAACGTTCCGTAATCGTGCTGGGTTCTGGTGCCTATAGGATTGGTAGTTCGGTGGAATTTGACTGGTGTGGTGTGCAAGCGCTCAATACAATTCGCAAAGAAGGCTACCGGTCTGTGATGATAAACTATAATCCCGAGACTGTCTCCACCGACTATGATATGTGCGACCGACTCTATTTTGATGAACTCACTTTTGAGAGGGTGATGGACATTATTGAGCTGGAGACGCCCTACGGCGTTGTTGTATCTACCGGTGGGCAGATTCCAAATAACTTGGCAATGCGGCTGGATGGCCAATCCGTGCCAATTTTGGGCACTTCCGCCAAAAACATTGACAATGCCGAAGACCGCGATAAATTCTCTGCCATGCTCGACCGCATCCACGTGGATCAACCCGAGTGGGCCGCTCTCACAAATATGGAAGATATAGACGACTTTATCCGTCGAGTAGGCTTTCCTGTGCTGGTTAGGCCGAGTTATGTGCTTTCCGGAGCTGCCATGAACGTTTGTTCCAACCAAGAAGAGCTTGAGCGCTTCCTTAAGTTGGCTGCAAATGTGTCGAAAAAGCATCCCGTGGTTGTGAGCAAGTTTATGGAAGAGGCCAAAGAGATAGAAATGGATGCGGTGGCGCAGAACGGGGAAATAATTGCCTATGCCATTAGTGAACATGTGGAATTTGCGGGAGTGCATTCGGGTGATGCCACGATACAATTCCCTCCACAAAAGATTTATGTGGAGACTGTACGCCGCATAAAGAAGATTTCGCGCAAGATAGCCCAGCAGTTGCAAATCTCCGGCCCGTTTAATATCCAGTATTTGGCCAAAGAGAATGATATTAAGGTTATAGAGTGTAATCTTAGGGCTTCGCGCTCCTTCCCATTCGTGAGCAAGGTGCTCAAGCTCAATCTTATTGAGATGGCCACCCGCGTGATGCTGCGTCTGCCTGTAGAAAAACCGTCTCGCAATCTCTTTGATTTGGATTATGTGGGCATAAAGGCCAGTCAGTTTTCTTTCAATCGACTGCAGAACGCCGACCCTGTGCTGGGAGTGGATATGTCCAGTACGGGTGAAGTGGGGTGTCTGGGTGATGACACGTCCCACGCGCTTCTTAAAAGTATGCTTTCCGTGGGTATGCGAATACCCAAAAAGACAGTACTGGTCTCTTCGGGTACGGCCAAGCAGAAAGCGGCGATGCTCGATGCCTGCAAGATGCTGGTAGACCACGGTTACGAACTCTATGCCACCAGTGGCACTTCCGTTTACCTTACGAACAATGGTATTCCCAATACGCGTGTTTATTGGCCAAACGAAGTGGGCGAACCCCAGGCTTTGCCTCTTCTTCACGCCAAGAAGATTGATATGGTCATTAATATCCCCAAGGACCTCACCCCAACGGAACTTACCAACGGTTATAAGATTCGCCGTGCTTCAATAGATTTGAATATTCCCCTGCTTACCAATCCGCGATTGGCTACGGCTTTCATCAATGCTTTCTGCACACTTACGCTTGATGACCTCGCAATCAAATCATGGCGCGAATACGGATTGAATGATGAATAACAGTTTGATTTTGTAGACAATAACAAATTAATGCCCGCAAACATCTTGAGTTATCTTGATGTTTGCGGGCATTATTGTTTTTTGCCGGTTGCCTTACTTGTCGGTGCGAACGTTGTTTTCCTTATTAAGATAAGAACGCTCCTGATTGAGGAAGGAAAGTAGGTCGGCTACCACATAACTGCTGCCACCAACATAGATGAAATCCTCGTCAGATTTGTTGCTATCGTTTATTGACGTGTTATTACCGATAGAATCCTTCACTGCGGCCTCGTATGCTTCTTTTACGGTGGGGTAGGAACTGCCTTTTAATCCGTAGGCTGCCGCTTTTGTCCTCATCTCATCTGCGGGTAGTGAGCGCCTAACACTTGCTTGCGTAAAATAATATATCGCATTAGTCGGCAATTGTTTAAGTACGGCAGAAATGTCTTTGTCGGCCACCATTCCGAACACTATTCTAAGGTTGCGGCATTGCTGTGCCTCCAGTTGTGGCACAATATAGCGGAAGCCCCCCTCGTTATGACCGGTGTCGCAGACCACGTGAGGGTTTGTCCTCACGGTTTGCCAGCGCCCCATTAGTCCGGTGAGCTCGCAGACGTGCGCGAAGCCTTCTCTCACATCTTTGTCTGTGAAAGAGAATCCTGCTTTTCGCAATAATGGCAGACAACAAAGTACGGTGTTAGCGTTCTTTTGCTGACAAAAGCCGCCCAATTCGCCATAGAGCTTTCCATAAGTGCGAGAGATAAAATCTATCCCACCATTTTTATAATCCGGAGTGGAGGAAAGAATCTCTTTTTCATCTTCGGCAAAAA
>CAZQVW010000038.1:0-2661 GCA_964596865.1 uncultured Bacteroidaceae bacterium | reverse complement strand
TCCGTTTGTCGCTCCGCGGCCGCGTGTTCAAACACGGGGCGCGTCTCATCGTTTGCCTCGCCAATCACCACCGGCACGCCCGATTTGATGATGCCTGCTTTTTCGGCGGCAATCTTGGCCAGCGTGTCGCCAAGAAACTGGGTGTGGTCGAAACTAATGTTTGTGATTACGGATAAGGCCGGCGTGATGATGTTGGTGCAATCCAATCGCCCGCCGAGCCCCACTTCTATCACGGCCACATCTACGCCCTGTTCCTGGAAATATTTGAACGCCATGGCTGTGGTAACCTCAAAAAAGGAGGGATGGAGCGGTTCAAAGAACGGGCGCTCTCTTTCCACAAACCGGCATACAAACTCTTTGCTAACCGGTTTGCCATTCACCCTAATTCTTTCGCGAAAGTCCATCAGGTGGGGCGACGTGTATAGCCCCACGTTATATCCGGCGCTTTGGAGGATGGCCGCCAGCGTGTGGGAACAGGAGCCTTTGCCGTTGGTGCCGGCCACGTGGATTGTGCGGTAATTGGTATGGGGATGGAGCAGGTGCTCGTCAAGGGCCAAGGTGTTTGCCAACCCCTCTTTATATCCCTCTGCACCAACATTTTGGAACATTGGCACACACCGATATAGGTAGTCGATTGTTTCCTCGTAAGTCATAATAATCGTGCCTCCAACACAGACAAGTATTATTACTTTGCTCTATATCATACTAATCTTTTCGGCTGCAGACGGCTGGAAGTTAGGACTGTTTTTGAGTGATTCGATTGCTTTCTTTTCTTCGGAGGACAAATGCTTGGGAATGTAGACATTCACCTTCACAACCAAGTCGCCTATCCCATGTCCATAGCCATCCACAGCAGGTATACCCTTACCCCTCAAGCGGAGTAACTTACCCGACTGCGTACCTGGGTCAATTTTGATACGGGCGTGGTTGCCGTTGAGAAGAGGCACCTCCACTTTGTCGCCCAGAATAGCTTGGGTCAATGATATTGGGAATTCACAGACAACATCTTGGCCGCTGCGATAAAACATTTTGTCGGGCACTTCATGTATCACTACCAGAATATCGCCCGGCACACCGTTGCGAGGACCGGCATTGCCTTTGCCGTGGCATTTCACTATCATGCCTTCTTCCACGCCTGCAGGAATATTGATTTCTATCGTCTCTTCACCGCTGACTGTGCCCTGACCGGCGCAACGGTGGCATTTATTCTTTATTATAGTGCCTTCGCCGTGGCATTGCGAGCATTCCACTTGTGTCTGCATGACGCCAAACATAGACTGGCGGGTCTTCACCTCAACGCCGGTGCCGTGGCAACGCGGACAAGTCTCGGGGGGTTGGTTGTCGGCCGACCCCGTGCCGTGGCAATCGGGGCAGACCACCTGCTTCTTCACCTTGATTTTCTTTGTTACGCCGGTGGCTATCTCCGCCAGCGTGAGCTTCATCGTAATCCTCAGATCTGCGCCCTTATAGACGCGCTTGGCATTTTGGCCACCGCCGAACCCACTGCTGAATCCGCCAAACCCGCCGCCAAATCCGGAGAACGGGTTGTGCCCACCAAATATATCTCCAAACATGGAGAATATATCGTTCATATCCATATTCTGGGCGTGGAATCCGCCGCCACCTGCGGCGCCATTAAGCCCCTCTGCGCCAAATTGGTCGTAAATCTGGCGCTTCTTGGGGTCGCGCAAGACATCATAGGCCTCGGCCGCTTCCTTAAATTTCTCCTCGGCTTCTTTGTTGCCCGGGTTGCGGTCGGGGTGATATTTCAGCGCAACTTTTTTATACGCTTTCTTCAGGTCTTCGTCAGACACGTTTTTGTCTACGCCCAGTATCTCGTAATAATCTTTTTTTGCTGCCATAATCCTATACCATTTCCTTTAATGAATTCTTTGTTATTCGGCCTTGTTTGCGGAGGAGTCTTGTCCGGATTGCCCCACTGCCACTTTTGCAAAGCGGATTACTTTGTCGTTGAGCATATATCCGTTTTGGATACAGTCAATCACCTTGCCTTTGTGCTTGTCATCGCATGGCACAAACGCCACTGCCTCGTGGTAGTCTGTATTAAAGTCGGCTCCAATGGCGTCTATCTTCTTTAGGCCTTGGGCTTGGAGGGTCTTCTCAAATTTTTGGAACACCAGCATCAAGCCTTGTTTCAGCGCCTCCACATCTGTGGCCTTGGCAATATTCTGTTCGGCGCGCTCAAGGTCGTCCACCACCGGTAAAAGTGATTGCAACACCTTTTCGCCACCATTAAGAATTAGGTCGGCCTTCTCTTTTAGCGTGCGCTTGCGATAGTTGTCAAACTCGGCTACCTTATAGAGGAGCTTGTTGTTGAGGTCTTTCACCTTGTCTTCCAATTCCTCAATCTGCTGGGCCGGAGTCTTCTCTTTTTCGGCTTTGCTGTCGCCGTCTTTGCCCGTTTCCTCCTTATGCTCATCTACACCGTTTTTCTTTTGTGCGGCATCGGTGGACTGTTGGTCGTGGTTGTGGATATTCTCTTCGCCCTGCACTTTGATTTCTTCGTTCTGGGTGTGTTTTTGCTTTTCTTTATTCATAATTAGATGTTTTTAGTCGCAACAGAATATGCAAATTCTGTACCAAAGGCCACCAAAATCAATAATAAGAACTCCTAAATCCCGTATGATGCCTCTCAAAAAT
>CAZQVW010000037.1:0-14596 GCA_964596865.1 uncultured Bacteroidaceae bacterium | reverse complement strand
CTGCCCCATCATAGACGCCTTTTTTAGACCGGAAAGAAATCAGCCTCTGCCGCAAAACCAATCCTGTAGGCAAGTACAACATCAGCCTCTGCCGCAGAGGCTAATCCTTCAGGCAAGCACAAGTCCTTCCCCCGCCGTAATATACAAGAAAATCTGAACAACTCTTCGCTATGCAGACACGCTTTCTAAAAGACAAGATTGCGGGATATGTGATGGCAGCATTAGCCGTAGGCGCAATGTTGCTGGTGATTGCACTGGGCGTAGGCCTTTATCTTAAGGCCGCGCCAATACTGCATGAGCACTCGCTTTGGGAGCTCCTCTCCTCCTCGGAATGGAAGCCTCTGCAAGGGAAATTCGGATTTCTGCCTTTTTTGGCAGGCACAGCGGCTGTAACGGTGGTAGCCGTGGTGTTGGCCTTGCCGCTGTCGCTATTGATGGCCATTTATTTATCGGAATATGCGGGCAAGCGCTTGCAGAGCTTCTCCGCATCCTTGCTCGACATTCTGGCCGGCCTGCCTTCAGTCATCTACGGCGTATGGGGCACACTGCTCATCATCCCGTGGATCTCCGATTGGTTGGCGCCCGCCCTTTCGCTCACATCGGGCGGCTACACACTGCTGGCGGGCGGCATCGTCTTGGGCGTAATGATAATCCCACTGATGACCAGTTTGATGGCCGAGCTCTTTAGGAACGTGCCGCGCCAATTATCCGAAACCAGTTTGGCTCTGGGCTCCACCCGTTGGCAGACAATCAAGTTTGTTGTCTTGAGAAAGAGCACGGCGGGCATCATTGCCACGGTGGTATTGGCCATCAGTAGGGCATTGGGCGAGACCATCGCCGTAATGATGGTTTGCGGCAACCTGCCCATCATCCCGAAAAGCCTTTTAGACGCCTGCTACCCCCTGCCCGCCCTCATCGCCAACAACTATGGCGAGATGCTCTCGGTGCCGATGTATGAAAGTGCACTGATGTTGGCGGCACTGATATTGTTTGTACTGGTATTGATGTTCAACCTCGGGGCGCGCATCGTGCTCCGCAAAGTGGAAAAATAACATGAGGTTCTTAGAAGAAAAGATATTCCGGATACTGATGGTGGGGAGCGTGATATTGGTGGCGTTCTTTGTGGTAAGCGTGATTGGGTGTATCCTTTGGCGCGGATTGCCGGTATTGACGTGGGATATGATTACCAGTGTGCCCAGCGGCGGCTTCTACATAGGCGGCGAGGGCGGCTTTCTCAATGCCATCGTGGGCTCGCTGTATATTGTGGTGGCCTCCACACTGATTGGACTGGTGGTGGCCATTCCCGTGGTGTTCTACCTCAATGTATATCTGAAGCCCACATCGCGTTTTGCCTATTTAGCGCGCTTGGCCTACGACATTCTGTTTGGCGTGCCCTCGATAGTTTACGGTGCATTCGGTTTCACCATCATGATTTGGCTGGGATTGAGGGCTTCTCTGCTGGGCGGAATAATTGTGGAAACCCTACTGATTATTCCTATCCTCATCCGCAGTATTGACGAGGTGGCAAAAAACATTCCTCACGACCTTTTGGAATCTTCCTACAGCCTGGGAGCCACGCGCCTCAATACCATCGGCATTGTGGTGCGCCAGATAGCGCCGGCCATCGCCACGGCCACACTTCTGGCCGTTGGGCGCTCGATAGGTGATGCTGCGGGCGTGATGTTTACCGCCGGTTTTTCCGACCGTATCCCCACTTCCCTTTCCGACCCCGCCGCCACCCTGCCGCTGAGCGTCTTCTTCCAATTGAGCGCCCCGCAGATTGAGGTGCAAAACCGCGCCTACGCAGCCGCTGTCATCCTCACGGTGATTGTGTTGGTATTAAGTCTCACCGGTCGCTTCATCTTGTCGCGATTTTCCAAGAACAAGATAAAATAACCTACAGTTTTTTCAGCAACCGCCCGCGGCATTTTTGGCAACCGCTCACACACTCTCTGCAACCGCTCACACATTCTCAACAACCACTTTCACCCCGAGAGCCTATAGGCTCGGCGCACCTCCGGCATCCATTTTTTGTTACGGCAAAAAGCGGATGCCGTTTTTTTTGCCCCTTATAATTGGAATAATCCCCGTGTTTGAGTGATTTTTCTCCCCGATTCGCACGATTTATTCCCCTCCTCGCGCAATTTATTCCCGTCCTCACACGATTTATTCCCGTGGAAAATCAAAAAAATCCCGTCCTCGCACGGAAAAATCGCGTGCGAGTTTGCGTTAACAGTACTGTAACATTATCTTAACAGTACTGTTTAGTTATTGTTACAGTACTGTTTAGTTATTGTTACAGTACTGTGAACGCAAACTATCTCGAGAAAAAATTTTGTGAGCAGACCAATCAATCGGCCGAGGGCGCGAAAAAAGAGGAAGAAAGTGGAGAAAGTTTCCCGCAAGTAATGTATTGATAGAAGCTGTAGGGGCGGGCTTCATACCCGCCCGCAAAACAACGCTACAACATCATGAAATTCACATCATTTGTCGCATCATCAATTCGCGGGCGGGAATAAAACCCGCCCCTACAAGTCTTGTTCTGTACGTCTCAACGCGTGGGCGTTATTACAAAACGGTAGATTTACTCTGCAATCCCGTATAAAACACGCCCCTATCGATTCGATTTTTGCATCGCGGCGCCCCCACCCTTCCCCCTTTGCTACAAACAAAAAAAACTCCCGCACACATCCATTACGAACGTGGCGGGAGTATTAACAAATGCGGTCCTTATATATAAATAAGGTGTGATACCTATATATTAAAGTACATTATCTTAATAAAGCGAGGCGGAAAGTCGAATTAAGACTATTTCTTGCTACCGGCTTTCTTGAGCTGCTTCTTCAATTCCTTTTCAGCAGCCTCAGGACCCTTGGTCTTCAGCGTTTGGGTATAGGCTTTGGCGATAGCTTCCGACTGTGCCTCCTGTTCAGGAGTGGCGAAAGCGTGGCGGAAACCCTTTACTTCGTTCCAGTGTCCGCGAGTGAAATCGGGGAAAGCGACAGAAGCGTTGTTATGATCCATAGAAAGCGCACCCAGTTCGGCCAATGCGCACCACTCGGCGAGGTCATATACGTCCATATCGAGGGGCAGGCCATTTTGGAGGCAATAGACAAGGCGGCTATCCATGATAAAGTCCATACCGCCATGACCGCCTACCTCCTTGGCGAGAGCGCCATATTTCTTGAGGATAGGATGCTGATAAGTCTCTTCCAATTTCTTCTGCTGGTCGGCCGGCATGAAGGAATGAGTGTTGAGCTTATCCACCACGGGGACACCGGCGTCCTTCAGAGAGGAAGCATCGAGAGCAAAGTGCTCCTCGGGGTATTTGGTGGCGTAGCCCTTGGTGCCGATGAGCTTATAAAGGCGGTTATAAGGCTGCGGATTCATCACATCGTGCTGAATCTCAATCACCTTACCGTTTTCGGTACGCATGAGGGTGGTGGTATGGTCGCCGTTGCGGAAGTCGTTGCATTCCTTACCGGTTTTATTCTCCACATAGGCTTTACCATGAGCGGACTTGGTGTCCATGGCCACCAGTGTCTTGAAACGGTCGCCGCGATGAATGTTCATCACCTGTGCCACAGGACCGAGGCCGTGGGTGGCGTAGACATCGCCGCGGTATTCGCGATTATATTTCATGCGCCAGCCCAACTTCTCGGGGTCAGAACCGTTAGGATTCTTCCAATAGTAATCCCAGAAATCATCGAGGTTGTGGATATAAGCACCCTCGGCGCGCAACACCTCACCAAAGACACCGTGTTGCGCCATATTCAGGGCGTTCATCTCATACCAGTCGTAGCAGCAATTCTCAAGAATCATACAATGCAACTGCTTCTGCTCGGCCAGATTCACCAGATCCCAACATTGCTTCAAATCCATGGCAGAGGGCACTTCGATGGCAGTATTCTTGCCATTCTCAAGGGCACATTTGGCCACGGGGAAGTGGTGCTCCCAATCGGTGGCGACATAAACGAGGTTGATGTCCTCGCGCTTGCACAGATCCTCGTAACCGGTGGCTCCGGAGTATTCAGCAGCCTCAGGCAATCCGGCTTTCTTCAGAATCTCTTGGGCACGCTTCACCCTACTGGGCTCATAATCGCACAATGCCACGATGCGAACGCCATTGATGTGGGTGAAACGCTCCACAGCTCCGGGGCCGCGCATGCCAAGGCCCACAAAGGCCACTCTCACGATGGGCTGGGCAGGCAAAGCCAGGCCAAGCACGTCTTTCTGACCGGCAGGACGCTCGGGCACCTCGGTTACGATAGTGCCCTCCTCCCAATGCCAGGGCGTCTGCATGTGTTTCTGGCCCATCATCTGCTGCGGCAACAAACACAATGCGCAAAGGGCTAACCCCAATGCATAGATAGAAAACTTCTTCATTATTAAGGTGGTTTATAAGAATTTAGTAAAATAGTCTGGTTTCGGTGAGAGCAGGGGTTGTAAACGATGCAAGAAAGTTTATCGTCGCTGCATGAACGCGTAATCTCGTTGCATGAACGCGTAATCTCGTTGCATGAACGCATAATCTCGCTGCATGAACGCTTGGCCTCGCAGCAATAAAGCTTTACATCGGCGCAAGAATGCCTATCCTCACTGCAATAAAGTTTGTTTTCGGTTCGATTTTTCTTAAATGCGCTACAAAATTAGTCTATTCTATGCAAATATCGTCTATAATAAACGAAAAAATCCCCGTATGCGCATTGCACACGGGGATTTTATAACATTGCGACACTTTTGCCGCTATCGGATTGCTACTTTACAGCAACCTTCTTGCCATTCACGATGTAAACACCGGGAACGAGGTGGATACTGGTGGTCTCACCTGCAGCAACCTGCTGACGAGCCACAACAGCACCGCTCGTGCTTACAACTACGATGGTCTGAGCCTTGTCGGAGGAAACGGTAACTTTACCATCGCCTGCCACTACGCTCGCGTCATTGCCACTCTGGGCAACACCATCGATACCGGTGATCTTCTGAATCATATCCTCAGAGCAAGGAATCAGATACCAAAGGTTTACGCCGTAGTTGCCGGCCTCGCCGGGCGTACCCCAAACGGAAATATTGCCGCTGGCTTCGGTTGTGCCGTTATGATTGCCGGCCGTAGCCCAAACATACTGCTTGCCGGCCGCATTCACGGCAAACTTGCCTTCCTTCTCCCAAGTGAATACCTGGGCGGTGGCAGCGCCATCGGAAGTCAGGACATCGCAACCATAAGTACCGGCATAAGAAGCAATATAGGAGTTGTCCTGAATGTTCTTAACCATCAGAGTGTCGCCCGTACCGGAAATCTGGTAAACATACTTGGTATCGTTGGCATCGTAAGCGGCGAAGCTCAACTTGCCGTTGTTGTTATACAAGGCAAACTTGTTTTCATTGTCGTAAGGACCACCACTGTAGCCCGGGCCGTTGCCGGCGGAAACGATATAGTAGTAACCCTCGGCAATAGGATTGACCTCAAAGGTGAGAGTGTCGATAGAAAGCAGAGCCTGAACGGAGGCGCGCTTATCGGCATCGGTGCCGGTCTGGGCAGCCTCGGCATCAGCAATGATACCGTTGTACTGCTCCACTGCGCTGGCAGCATAATAACCAGGAGCGGTGCCACCAATCATTTCCTTGCCGCTATACTTGTTGATAGCGAGCTGCAAAGCGGAGTCGGCATCCTCAATAGCTGTGGCCTCGAGGAAGAGCCATGCCACCTGATTGTTGTAAGGATCAAGGGCAGCGTCAGAGCCTTGGATATCCAGCTTGTAATACTTGCCCATAATCTGCTTTGCTGCAGTGAAGACAAAACCGCTGTCGGTCTTGTTCTCGCCTACAGTGGAGCGGGTGTCGGGAGTAGCGTAAGCAGTGGCAGGCAGAATGGTGAAGGCTTGTGCCGTGGTGTCGGCGCCAAACGAACCATTGAAACCGGCGTAGTTATACCAGTCGTAACCATCGTAAGGAGTGGTCTCGTCCCAAGTCTGGGAACCGTAGTCTACATACTGGAAGTAGGAAGCGGTGTCGGCCTTGGTAGCAGACTTCAGATAATAGGTGGCAGCGCCATCTACAGAGTCGCCGGAGAGAGCAATCGTCCAGATTTCGCTATTGTCGATAGTGTTCACATTCTTCACGGTGCCGCCCTTTGTGGAAAGGAACGTGCCGTTGCCCGTGTTCTTGATGACATAGGTCTTACCTACCTCAGGAACAGAAGGAGTCAGCGCAATGTCGAAGTAATCGGAGTGGGTGTTGCGCTCGCTGATAGCGAGTTCGTAAGCAGCATTCAAGCTTTCTACGATAGCATTCCTCTCCTCTTGAGTGAGAGTATCGACAGCGGCTTTAGCAGCGGCGTCAGCATACACAACCTTGAAGGAATCAACGTTGGCCTTCTTGTAGTCGCCAACCTTCTTGCTACCCTCAAGAGTATTGTAAGCATCGGCCAGACTTTCTACAAGGCTATCGAGAGCGTCAGGCACGAAGAAGAGAGCCTTTGCGTCCTTTTCAGAGATAGGACGCAGGAACCACTGGTTCACACCATAGTTGCGAGCCTCTGCAACATTGCCCCAAACACCAACCTTGCCTTCAGCAGCGGCAGAACCATTGTGACCATTGTACAAGCCGTAGACATTGGCTGCGGAATACATAGCGAACTTGCCGTTGCCATTGCCAAGAAGCGTGAACTTCTGGGAAGTGGTGGGAGTAGCAGTGGTAGTTACATCGCAAGCGTAAGAACCCGTACCCTTATTAATATAAGTGGAGTCGGCAAGGCTGTAAACATCCCAGTTGCCGTCAGCATTCTTAGTGAACTTATAAACCTCGGTCTTGTCTTCGCGGCTATAAGCCTTCCATTTCACAATACCGCCATCGTTGTAGAGAGCGTTCTTGTCCTCGTAGTTGTAGGGGCCACCGCTATAGCCAGGGCCATTGCCGGCAGAGGTGATGAAGTAGTAGCCTTCAGTGATCGGGGTGGGCTGAACATTGGCAACAGCCTCGTTGTAGGCCTTGAGTGCGGCCACTTTATCTTCAATAGTACCGTTTTCGCTGACAGTGCGAGCAGTAGCGAGGGCGGTATTGTAGGCAGTAGCAACCTCCTGTGAGTAGGTGCCAGGACCTTCACCAGCGGCAAGAGAGTCAGCACCGTTGATGGTGGCGGCAAGAGAGTTGGCAAGCAGGGTGTCGAGCTTGGCGGTAACAGTATAAGGCTCGAAGCGCCAGCACCATTCAGCGTAAGGCCTGTGGCCAGAGCCAGTTCCATCACCATTGTAAGCCCAAACATAGCTGGGGCCATCAGCAGTACCAGCAGGATTACCCTGCGGGCAGTAATCCCAAGCGACATCACCACTAAGGTTGCCGGTGATGATATAAGAACCGGTGCCCGGGTAGAGCTTCAACCTAAGAGGATTAGCCGTGGTAGATGTAGGCACAGTGCCACAGAAACCGGAGGCATTGCCGCCATAGAGACCGGAGGCCACGCTCTGGATAGTGTAGGTATTAGCCTCGGTGTCAAGGGAGGTAACTTTCAGAACGAACTTGGCATCGTTGTCATCGTAAGCGCCCCACCTCACTTCCTTAGCGGAAGCGTCGAAGAACATAGCCTTAGGAGTCTTGTTGTTCTTGGCGATGTTTTCGTTGTCGTTATAAACAATGTAGTAGCCATCGGTAAGGGGCACGGTAGTAAGGGCTTCCTTAGCTGCGGCAAGGGCGTTATAACCAGCGGAAACAGCAAAGACATGAACGCTACCGAGCTCTGTTAGGGCCTCTGCTTCAGCCTCTGCGATAGTCTTAGCATTGGCAATTGCGGTGTTGTAAGCGGTGGCAGAGGCCTCGGTGTAGTAGCCGGGGTTAGTGCCAAAGGCAACAGAGTCGCTGGCAGCAATCAGTGCGTTAAGATCGTCCAGACTTACGAGGTTAATCTTCTCGAAAGCGAAGTTAGAACCGGCATCGTGGCGGTTGTTGGTGGAATTCCAAACGCTCAAGACGTTATTTACATCGTTGAGATAGCCAATGGAATTATTAGCGTAGCGAATCAAGTTGTAATTCTCAAAACCAGCTTCGGTGCTGTGCTCGAAGACGAGCTTGGCAGCGGCATCCTTATCACCGGCAGTAAGAGCAACGCCAGTGTTTTGGGCGGGACCGAACGGAGCCTCGAGACCGGCCTCATAGTTGTAGAGATTGAAACCGAAAGGAGTGCCCACGAAAGCGAAAGCGTTCCCGTCAATTACAGCAGCAGGCGCAGCGCCATCGCTGATGGTCTTGGTAGCGTCGTTATAGGTGAGCACCTTGGTGCCGCGGATGGTAACTTTATACCAACCCTCGATACTATCGGTGGAAGCGCTCAGTTTGAATGGGAGAGCACTGGAATCGAAAGTAAAGGTGGTGTTGATAGTCTGATCCTCATCGGTAGCTTTCACAGAAGGAGTCTGGAGAGTTACGCCAACATAGGAGGCGAAGGAAGAGGTGTAGGTGGTATCCTTGATACAATCCTGGAAAGTCTCGGTGGCGAGGACATTGCCCAAAGAATCCACCACATTCCAAGTGATAGAGGTGGTCTTTTCGCCCTCCACGATGATACCCTTGGCCTTGCTCCAAATATTATTAGCCTCATAAGCGGCCTTAACCTCGGCGTTGGGCACAACTACGATAGCATTCTTCAGACCGGCGTAACCAGCGCCGCCGGTATCCACGGTAGGCGGAGTCAGGGCGTTGACATAGACACGATAACTGCCACTTGCGTTACTAAACGTGGAGCCAGCAAAGCAGCTATAACCGATTCTGGTAACGGTGGAGGGGATAGTCATCGATGTGAGCGAAGCATTGTTGTAAGTAGTGGCATTATCGATGGTGGTAAAGCCCTCGGGGAAGGTAATATTAGTCAGAGAGGTGCAACCGGCGAAAGCCCAATCGGCCAAGCCCTGCTTTGTGGATGCATAAGCAGGCGGCAGATTGACAGAGGTGAGAGAGGTCATGTTCTCAAAGATCTGAGTGCCGAGCGAATAGTCGAGCGAGTCGCTCTCAAACTTGATAGTCTTGATATTGGTATTGCCGCGGAAGGTCTGCCCCTGGCAACCAATCACATTAAAGGTAGTGCCCTCATAAGTAACGGTGGCAGGCACAACGATGTCGGCAAGAGTAACCTGCTTGTTGCCCTCGGAGAGCACAGCAGTATTAGTGCCATTGACATTTGCCTTGAGATTGTAGTACAATCCGCCAATTTCCACGTTAGAGTAGGCTTTAGCATTGAGGATAGCGCTAAGGGAGGAGGCGTCAAAGTCTCCGGCCTCGGCAATAATCAGACGGTTGCCGTCGTCCTCGGTGCTCCAGCTGTCGAGCTTGAAGGCGCCCTGGTTGTTGTTGTTCAGGGTGTTGGCTCCGCTGGTGATTTTGAAGATGTAATCGCCATTAGGATTGGTGGCCAACTGCAAAGTAACAGGGTCGGGAGAATCGGCCGACAGAGTGTTGCCCGAAGTAAGGAACTTCTGGGCAGCGATGTTGTAAAGGAAGTAGCCATCGCCCGTGGCCGCTCCTTTAAGGATGGCCCATTGGGTGGCAGTCTCTTCCTTCGATGCATTACCAGCTGTCGCAGAGACATTAGCCGTGCCAGCTGCGTTCACCGACAAGCCGCCACGCGGAGCGGTGATGGTGTAAGTGTGAGCATTGGAGATGTCCGCCAAAGCAGCGACCTTATCACCCACAGCGGGCAGGCCACTAATGTCGGCGTAAGCACCAACAGCAAACACTAACAGCATGGTGAGCAGAGAAGTAAAAACTCTTTTCATGTGTTAATAATTTTAAGTTGAACAATAAATAAGGTGTTTTCTATTTTGTATACATTATGACATATATTTCGCCGCCAAAGTTATAGTTTTCTTGTGTAACTCCCAAAAATAAGTGAAGAAAAAATGTTTTTTGTTGGCAAAAAAGGGGGCATTTGGGCAAGAATTCCCGTTTTGGCAAGTAGAACGCGCATTTTATCATAAATATGCGCAAGCCGAGCAAAGACGCAAAATTTATTCCATAGACTTGCGCCGAGCAACACGCATTTAACAATACCCCACGCGCATTTAACAATTAGGAGTCAGCAGCAAACAATTAGGAGTCAGCAGCAGGTGGCGGTTTCAACAACTACGATACAAATAGCGGTTGCGGCTACCCTGCCGAACAAGCAACCCATTGTCTGTAAGGCGCGTGAGCCAGCGGCGGGCATAGGTAAGGGAGACGTTGGCCTCGCCAGCAAAAGTCTCCGTGAGGATTACGCCGTCGCGCTTCAGCACGGCGTTGGCCGCATTTAAGGCAGTGTCTTGATTCAGGGTGTGAGAAGCAAAGACAGTTTGCGTGGCCAGCCCCACCTTGGCGGCACAGAGGTCGCGCATGAGGCGCTTGTCGGGCGTATAGACTACCTTATTTATATATACATTGTCCAGCGCCTTTGTGCCATCGTCTTTTTCCTTGATATTACCTTTGAGCGAGAGGGCGAATGTGCCCAGACCGCGAACATGGATGCGATGACCGTTGCTAAGCATCTCGGCCATCACCTGACCCATGCCCGCCACCACTTTTAGAGTGTCTCCCGGGTTTACGCCACAGTTGCGGTGGAGCATATCCACGAGCTCATCGGTGTCAATCGTGGAATAGGTAATCAATTTAGGGAACATCTTTTGCGCTCCCTTGCCATTAAGAGTAGTACTCTTGTTGATTTTGCAATACAAATTCATAATAGTAAACTTTATTGGGTTATTAAAACATTTTTTGGGGGTGGTAGGAGTGTGAATTGCGCACGAAATCAGAATTTTAGTCTGGCGAGCGCGGTTTTCTCCGAGAAGAGAGTAACGCTCCCTTTGGTGCGCAGCAACGCTCCCATTGGTGCGCAGCGGCGTTCCCATTGGTGCGCGGCGGCGTTCCCTTCGGTGCGCTGGCATTAGGGCGCGATTTTTTCTTCGTTTCCGCGACAAAATTACGAAAAAGGCAGGGACTTGTTTGATTGCCCACGAGCGCGGGAGGCGAGGAAAGAGGGAGTCGGAGGACTCGGAGGACTCGGGCCACTCGGCCGAGGGAGCGGCGCCAAAGGCCGATGACAAAAGGATATTAGTCGGAGGGGGCTCGGACTACTCGGAGCACTCGGACTGCTCCGCCCGCCCCGCAAAAGTATTCCGAGAAATAAAAAAAATCTTCCGCAATGGCGGTACACTTTGGGGACATTTGCGGGACATTTGCGGGACACCCGCCCATTGTGTCCCCTACCGAGTAGCCCGAGTGCTCCGAGTAGGCCGAGAGCCATCTACACCGCCCAATCATTCCCCCTACCGAGTAGCCCGAGTGCTCCGAGTAGGCCGAGAGCTATCTACTCTCCCCCGAGGAAAAATCCCCCGAAAAGCGGGTCTTTTTTGCCAAAAGCGCAGAATTTTCGCGGATTTTATGGCCCAATCATCAGTTTTCGGGGCAATTTCTTTGTGGCGATTGCGTTTCTTCCTACCTTTGTGAGCACAACAAACAGACTAATTATGAGCGATTTCATCCCCAACAGAGGGTATTACCGCGGTCTGGTGGTATATCAGGTGGCGGAAAGCATCTATGATATTGCCTTTTATTTCGCTCATACCTTTTTGGAAAGAGGCGACCGCACCATCGACCAGATGATTCAGGCCGCCCGCTCGTGCAAGCAGAATATTGTGGAGGGCAGTGCGGCGTCCACCACCTCCTTAGAGACAGAAATCAAACTGCTTAATGTGGCGCGCGCCAGTCTGCAGGAGTTGTTAGAGGACTATCAAGACTACCTGCGCGTGCGCGATTTGGAGCAGTGGGAGAAAGACGATGCCCGCAGTATTCAGACGCGGCGCGCCTTGCGCCAACACCGCAACAGCGCCTATTACCGTGCCGCCATACGCCAACGCACAGCCGAGACCATCGCCAACATAGCCATTACGATGATCCACCAAGAGGATGTCCTGCTGTATCGGTTGGTGGAGCGGGTGAAACAAGACTTCCTCGCTCGCGGCGGCATACGCGAACAGATGTCCCGCGCCCGCCGACAGCACCGACAACAGCAATAAGGCGAGAGAGCCGAGACCCCCCAAAAAACAATCAACAATCCAATTTATTATGCAATACGATTTCGATAAACACGTGGAGCGCGTGGGCACAGACTGCGTGAAATACGACGCCATGTATGAATACCTCGGGCGCACAGACGTGAAACCTATGTGGGTGGCCGATATGGACTTCCCCACCCCGCCGTTTGTGCTACAAGCCATCAACAAACGGTTGGAACAGCAGGTGCTGGGCTACACAGTGGCCTCACCCGCCTTCTATCAAAGCATCATGGAATGGCAGCAGAGGCGCCACGGCGTCAGTATAAAGAAAGGAGAAATCCATTTCGTCCCCGGTGTGGTGCCCGGACTGCATCATAGCGTGTGCGCCCTCACCAACAAGGGCGACAAGATACTCATCCTCACGCCTGTCTACCACCCCTTCCATCGTGTCATCGAGATAAACGAGAGGCAGAAGGTAACGAGCAGTCTGAAGATTGTGGACGGGCGCTTCCAAATGGATTTCGAGGACATAGAAAGGAAGTTGGAAGGGTGCAAGATGATGTTTTTGTGCAATCCCCACAATCCGGGCGGCACTGTGTGGAGCAAAACGGATTTGGAGCGGTTGGCAAAGATATGCAAACAGAAAGGCGTCATCGTCATCAGCGATGAGATACATTCGGATATGACACTGCCGCACCATACGTTCACGCCCTTCGTGCTCTCTTGCCCAGAAGCCAAGGACATCACCATCACCCTCAATGCGCCCAGCAAGACTTTTAATATGCCCGGCATACAGGTATCGTATTATTACATTTATAATTCCGCCTTGCGCACAAAGCTCTATAATTTTTTGGAGCAAGCAGACGTGGCCGGCGGCAATGTATTCGCCTACGACTGCCTAAAAGCATGCTACAGCCTCGAGGGAGAGGACTGGCTCAACCAAATGCTCACCTATGTGGACGGTAATATCCGTATCGTGGAGGATTTCCTCAGTCATCACTGCCCCAAAATCATTCCGATGAAGACCGAGGCCTCGTTCCTCGTGTTTCTCGACAATAGGGCGCTGCCTTTCCCCAGCGGCAAGGAATTGGAAAAATTCTATATCAACGAGGCCCACCTCGGTCTGAACGAAGGATCGATGTTCGGACACGATGGCGAGGGCTTTATGCGATTAAACGTGGCCCTGCCCCGACAAGAATTGGAGCAAGCGCTCCGCCAACTGGCCGCAGCCTACGCAAAACTGGGTATTTAATTACTATTTACCCGCCCATAAGCGTTATTTGCCCCCTCACTTTCACCCTTTGTCGGCAAAAAGCCTTAACTTTGCCGTTTGACATTAAAAACGAAAGCATTATGTTCCCAAAACAAACTTATATTCAGCGGCGCAAAGCACTGAAAGAGGCCGTGGGAAGCGGTCTGATAGTGATACTGGGCAACAATGAGAGTCCGGCCAACTATCCCAGCAATTGCTACACATTTCGCCAGGACAGTAATTTCCTTTATTTCTTCGGCGCCAAGCGAGACGGCTTGGCCGGAGTGATTGACGTGGACGCCAACAAAGAATATTTCATCGGCAACGACATCGGTATCGACGACATCGTCTGGTATGGCCCTATCGATACCGTTAGCGACATGGCTCATCAGGTGGGAGTGGAGGAATCCGCACCGTTCTCCAAATTGGGCGAACTTATCCACGATGCCCAAGCCAAAGGGCAGGAGATACATTTCCTGCCACCCTATCGCTTCGACAACCAGATACTCCTTCAGGAACTGCTCGGCATCAAGCCCGCCGAACAAAAGGACAAAGCCTCGATAAAGCTCATCAAGGCCATCGTCAAACTGCGCTCCACCAAGAGCGATGAGGAAATCCGCGAGATAGAGCGCGCCTGCTCCATCGGCTATAAGATGCATACCACGGCTATGAAGCTGGCGCAGCCCGGAGTAACCGAGCATTTCATCGCCGGCACCATCGATGGCGTGGCCAATTCGCTGGGCGACAAGGTTTCGTTCTCCACTATCGTAACCATGCACGGCGAAATCATGCACGGCGCGCCGAAGATGAATTATCTGGAGGCAGGGCGCCTGCTGTTGGTGGACGCCGGTGCGGAGACTGTGAACAACTATTGCTCCGACAACACCCGCACCACACCCATCAGCGGCAAATACACCCATCGCCAGAGGGAAATCTACACCATCGTGGAGCAGGCTCACGACCTCGCCCTAAGTAAGGCCAAGCCCGGCGTGCGCTGGTATGATGTCCACATGGATGTCTGCCGCCTCATCACCAATTCCCTCAAGGAATTAGGATTGATGAAGGGCGATACCGAAGAAGCCGTGCAAAACGGCGCTCACGCCCTGTTCCTCCCCCACGGACTGGGCCACATGATGGGCATCGATGTCCACGATATGGAAGACCTCGGCCAAACCTACGTGGGATATGACGACGAGATCCGCCCCTCCAGTCAGTTTGGCCTCGCCAGTTTGAGAATGGCCAGAAAATTGGAGAAAGGATTCGTGGTAACCGATGAGCCGGGCATCTATTTCATCCCCGACCTCATCGACTATTGGAAAGCCAACCACATCAA
>CAZQVW010000036.1:0-14737 GCA_964596865.1 uncultured Bacteroidaceae bacterium | reverse complement strand
ATAGCCCACTTGAGGCGCATAATTGCCGCCTTGCGGAGAAAAAATCCCGAGATAAAAGTCACTTCCAATCGTTTTGACTATCGTTAACAGTGCTGTAACAATAACTAAACAGTACTGTAACAATAACTAAACAGTACTGTTTAGTTATTGTTACAGCACTGTGAACGCAAACTATCGCGGGGTTTTCTCGTTTTAGATGTGGCATTATGCGATTTTTCACGCACTTTCTGTTTACAATATCAATATTCGCGAACACTTTTACGCCACTTTTGCAAGTATTTTGGGATTTCTCTTTGCGGTTAATGGGGTTTGTAGTAAATTCGCACACAATATCCACAAATGTGTTCACAAATATCTGTTGATGTGTTCACAAATATCCGTTAATGAGCCCACAAATATCCGTTGATGGGCCCACAAAAGAATCCTCTAATCTGAAAATTCAAAACAATATACTAATGAAAACTTTCTATTATCTTTTGGCGCTGGGATTTCTGGCGCTGATGCCAATGGCAGGCGCCGCCCAATCAGAGGGCTTGGCCAAAGCCCGCGCCAAGACCTACACCTCGGTGGCCTCGGCTGCCCACGGCTATGTGGAGATTGACAGCGTGCCCGGCAAACAGGGCATCAATATCCCGGGAGAAAACCGCGGTAGCGACGGTGTGCCCCAAAATGTGCGCAAACTGACGCAGTGGAATAACGCTAAAGCCCACGCCGTCTATTATTTCCACCACCCCGCCGCCTCGGTTACCACCTCCATGAGGCTTACCGTGCAGAAAGGGCGCACTGTGAAGCTCAGGCTCACCATTATCGACCCCGATGAGAACAGAAAGATGCTCACCAAGGACTTCACCCTCGTGGGCACCGGTGCAGCCATGGACACCACCATCTCTGCCCTGGCGTATAATAACCGTTGGTACCGCTATGACCTCCAGTGTCTGGAGGGCAACACGTTTATCACAAACATAGACCAGTTTACTTTCACCAGTACGGTGCAAAACCCTGGTTATGTGGCCAATTATTTGAGCTCGCCGTCTGTCCACCTGAACGGTTGGAGCAGTTCGCAGCCCATGCCTAAGGGCAATGTAAACGATTATGCATATATGGAGGTGATGGTGCCCACCAGCAGCGACATTGTGGGCACCTACTGCATGTCGCTGGGCGTAATCCGCGGCTATATGGGCATTCAGAACGATGGCGGTTCGGACGCTCAAGGGCGCCCCACCCACGACATCATCTTCTCGCAATGGGATGACGGCGACCGCCAACACGACCCCGACCTGCCCGACAACCTCAAGGCTGCCACCATCGATTATGTGGACGACCCTCACGCCAACCCCTACACCTTTGGCGGCGAAGGCACCGGTGCCGGTTTCCGCCTCAATGGTTATCAGTGGTATCCCGACCAGTGGGTGAAATTTATCTGCAACGCCCGCCGCGACACCTCTTATTATTATTCCTATACCCGCGACACCACCACCGTGAACGGCAAACAGGTAATCACCAAGACCGATTCCACCCTCGTCATGCAGCAAAACCTGCTGGTTACCGCGTGGTTTGACATCTCCGACGGCGCAGGCTGGAAATACCTCGCCACCACCCGCGTGGCAAACGCCGGCGGCGGACTGATTGGCAGTTGGTATTCGTTTATGGAGAATTACAACTGGCCCACCGGCAGTTGGGAGCGGAAAGCATACTATCGCCGCGGCTTTGTACACAATCCCACCACCAATCGTTGGTACAGTATGAACACTGTGGGCTTCGGTCATACCGATGGCGGCAATAATATCGGTGCGCGCAACGACTACGGTCAGGGCCGCTGCCACGAAAAAGGATTTGAAGACTGCTTCTATATGCGCAACGGCAGTTATAAAGCACATCAGGAGAGCGAGACCACTGTGCCCATCGCCACCGACTTCACCTGTGTGGACACTATCAACCTACAGGCGCTGGCCCACCGCGTTCAGCAGGCCGTGGATAAGGAAATCTACCAAAACCGCCTGGATTCGCTCACAGCCCACACCACCACTCTCAGCAAGAGGGGATGGCAGGTTGTGCAATTCTCCGACCAATCCGCCACTGGCGAAGGCTCTAACGGGCGCGCCGCACAGATTGTGGACGGAAACGACAATACCTACTGGCATTCTCAATGGACTCCCTCGCGCGCTCCCTACCCACACACCATCACTGTGGATATGCAGGAGCAACAGGAGGTTAGCGGCTTCAGTATCCTGATGAGCAACGGCGGCGGCACACGCACTATCAAGTCATACGAAATCTATGGCACCAATGACAGCGACCTCGCCACTGCCAAGAACGAAGACGGTTGGGATCTGATCTACAAGGACTCCCTCGCGCCAAACCAATTGAGGCTTAGCGCATTCCTCAACGAGGGCGCCGACATTCGCTACTTCCGTCTCAAGATTCTCGACGGCTACGCCGGCGAAGGTCCGTTCATTCGCATCAACGAAGTGAACCTTATCAGTATGAACGAGGCCGACCAAGCTCTTTACAACGCCACAAAAGCAGCTCTCGACGAGCTCAAACGCTCCACCAAGATCACCGATTCGCCCACCCGCATCGCTTCCACGCAGAAAGCCCAATATTCCAAAGGCCAACTCACCGTGAGCGGTTCCACCGTTACCCTTCTGCCCAACGGCGATGAGATAGGCAAGGCCAATCTGAAGATCTACACCCTGCAGGGCGTGGTGCTCCAAAAGATTGAGATGGCCCAGCAGGGCGATGTCTATGTGGCCCAGTTGCCCTACTTGCAAAACGGCACATATATCCTCGTGGCCGGTTACGACAAGGGCGTTGCCGCGTTGAAATACCAGGCAAAATAAACGGACAAGATTACTAAATAAGCATATCGCTTTCAATTAATAAGCAATAGCCTTTACTTGATTAGCTATCGCCTTAAAAAAGGCCCCGCACACCTGCCCTATTCGGTGTGCGGGACCTTTGTTTTGGCACGACACATTGAAAATTGCGACCTATCATGTTTTGATTATATCAGTATGGGCGGGTTTTGCGGTGTCCCCAAAATTTGAGGTACTAAAATTTTGGGATGCTTTATACCCGCCCGCAAAATAACAAGGCAACATTCTGTAATTCATGTTATTAATCGCATCGACAATCGGCGGGCGGGTATAAAACCCGCCCCTACGGGGCTTGTTCTGCATATCATAACGGGCGTATAATTACAAAATACCGGACTTTTTCAACTACTAACTCTGCCTTTTTCAGACCAATCATAAGGATTGCTGACAACACACCGAAATGAGGGCACGGATATTGCTCCTGATTGACGCAAAGGGGGAGATTTTAGCGGAAATTATTACAAAATTAATAAGATTAAGACAAAAATCAAGAAAATAGGGGGGCGTTTTGTTTGTTGTATGGCAGAAATCAATAAATTTGCCGCAACAAAACGAACCAAACTCACACACAAATGAGCAACAACACATATTCTAATCCGCCGTTGGTGGGGCAAACCAATCCACGGGTCAGCAACAAACACTATGATGTGATTATTGTGGGCGGTGGTGCCACCGGTGTAGGCACTGCCCGCGACTGTTCCATGCGCGGACTGAGCACATTGCTGGTGGAGCGCTACGACCTCACCCACGGAGCCACAGGCCGAAACCACGGTCTGCTCCATAGCGGTGCGCGCTACGCCGTAACCGACCACGAATCGGCCGCCGAGTGTATTGAGGAGAATATGATTCTTAGGCGCATAGCCAGTCATTGTGTGGAGCAGCACGATGGCCTCTTTATCACGTTGCCGGAGGACGATTTAGACTACCAGAAAAAATTTGTAGACTCATGCCACCTCGCGGGCATCCGCGCTGATATTATCTCGCCCGAAGAAGCCCGCCGCCTTGAGCCCGCCGTCAATCCCGACCTCATCGGAGCCGTGCGTGTGCCCGACGGCAGTATCGACCCCTTCCGCCTGACGATGGCCAATCAGATAGACGCCATGCGCCACGGCGCCGACATCCTCACCTACCACGAGGTTACCTCTTTTATTATAGAGCAAGGCAGAGTGATGGGCGTGAGATTGAGAAACAACCTCACCGGTGAGCAATCAGAGGCCCACGCTTCCGTAACAATCAACGCAGCCGGCATCTGGGGCACGCTAGTGGCAAAGATGGCGGGCGCCACGGTGAATATGTTTCCCGCAAAAGGGGCACTGCTAATCTTCGGCCACAGAGTTAATAACATGGTTATCAACCGTTGCCGCAAGCCCGCCAACGCCGACATCCTCGTGCCCGGCGATACGGTATGCGTGATCGGCACCACGTCCGACCGTGTGCCCATCGAGACCTGCGACGACATGCGCGTAACGCCCGAGGAGGTGGATATTCTGCTTAGGGAAGGTTCGCAACTGGCTCCCGCCTTAGCCAGTACGCGTATCCTGAGGGCTTACGCCGGTGTGAGACCGCTGGTGGCCTCGGACAACGACCCCTCCGGCCGCTCAATCAGTCGTGGCATCGTCTGCCTTGACCACGAAAAGCGTGATGGCATAGCCGGATTCATCACCATCACGGGAGGCAAGCTGATGACCTATCGCCTTATGGCGGAAAAGGCCACAGATATGGCGTGCGCCAAACTGGGCATCAACCAAAAATGCCAAACAGCCACCACCCCGCTGCCCGGGTCGGAACAGACATTGGTGGAGTCCACCGATAAAAAACACATCTACGCCTTCAACGCGAAAGTGGGGCGTCGCGGCACTATGGCAAAGGAGATAGAATTTCCCGATGCCGAGGATAACGCCATTGTTTGCGAATGCGAGGAAGTGAGCGTGGGCGAATTGCGCAATGTGGTGGAGAAATGCCGCGTGCATACCCTCACCGGATTGCGCCGCCGCACTCGCCTTGGCATGGGCACCTGTCAGGGCGAACTCTGCGCCTTAAGAGCCGCGGGCCTAATGTGCGGTGCCTATAATTTCCGCGCACAAGACGAGGGCCGCGACTTGGCGAATTTCATCAACGAGCGCTGGAAAGGTATGTATCCCGTGGGCTGGGGTCCCACTCTGGCCGAAAGTCAGCTTGTGGCCAACATATATCAAAATTTGTGCGGATTAGATTCGTTTGCCCCCACTCAGGAACAACCATTGAACACTGCGCCGCAAACAGACAACACTGCGCCGCAAACACAGAGCGCCACTACCCAGACACACGCATAGAGCCACACACCGGTATACACATTATTACTAACACGCACAATCATGAAATCAGATGTAATCATAATCGGCGGAGGATTGAGCTCACTGACAGCCGGAATAACGCTGGCTGCTGCGGGCAAGAAGGTGATACTGATGGCTGCGGGCCAAAGCACACTGCATTACCACTCCGGTTCTTTCGACCTCCTCGGATACGACACCAACGGCAACGCAGTGAGCAACCCCCTGCAGGCTATCGCCAATCTGCCAGTCAATCATCCTTACTCTAAGCTCAAAGATATAGAGACACTTTGCGCCGATGCCGCCAATATGCTGAAGGATGCAGGCATTAAGGTGAAGGGGCAGGCGTCTCAAAACCACTATCGCATCACTCCTATGGGGGTATTCAAACCCACGTGGCTCACTATGGAAGAATACGCCACTGCGCCCTCGCCCGGCAATTTGCCTTTCCATCGGGTGCTGTTGGTGAATATATCCGGATTCTTAGATTTTCCGGGCCGCTTCGTGGAAGAAGGACTGGAGAAGGCCGGTGTGCAGGTGATAGAGAAGACGGCCGTAATAGAAGCCTTGCAACAAAGGCGCCAGAGCCCCACGGAAATGCGCTCGCCCAATGTGGCACGCATTCTCAATGAGAACAACACACTCCAACTGCTGGCCGACACCATCAATCGCGCCGCGGGAGAATCCGAAGTGGTGTTGTTGCCCGCTATTGTGGGATTGGGCGCAGATGACACCATCGACCGCCTAAGGGCCCTCACCAAATTGCCCCTCTACGTGGTGGCCACATTGCCGCCATCCGTGCCCGGCGTAAGGGTGCAGCGACTTTTGCGCGCCCGTTTCGAGGCACTTGGCGGCATCTACCTCAATGGCGCCACTGTGGAGGCCGGCATTATGGAAGACCACCGCGTGGCCGGACTGAAAGTCTCCACAATGCCGCAAGAAGATTTCTCCGCCCGCAATTATATCCTTGCCACCGGATCATTCCAGAGCCGCGGCCTTGTGGCCGACTACCAAAAGGTATATGAGCCCGTATTCGGACTGGACGTAAGCTTTGACGCCGAACGCCCACAGTGGACTCGCCAAAATGTATTCGATAGTCAGCCGTATATGGAGTATGGCGTGAAGACCGATTCGCTGCTTCGCGCCCTCAAAGACGGTGCCACCATAGACAACCTCTATGTGGCAGGCTCTGTATTGTGCGGCCACAATGCCGTGAAGCAAGCCGACGGCGCAGGCGTGGAAATGCTCACGGCCCTAAGCGTAGCGAAAGAAATTTTGAAGTAGGGTAACAAAATACAAAAACGAGGGAACAGCTATGACAGACAACATGCAATTATATAGTATCAGTCCAAATGAGTTGGAACAGTGCTTGAAATGCTCTATATGCACTGTCTATTGCCCCGTGGCCGCAGTGTCGGTGGATTACCCCGGGCCCAAACACGCAGGCCCCGATGGTGAGCGCTACAGAATGAAAGACGCCCGCTTCTTTGACGAGAAATCACTGAAGATGTGCCTCAACTGTAAGCGTTGCGAGGTGGCCTGCCCACAAGGAGTGAAGATTGCCGACATCATTCAGAGCGCAAGGATAAAATACACCCACCATCGCCCCAACCTCCGCGATTTCACTTTGGCCAATACCGACCTTGTAGGCTCGGTGGCCACCGTGATGGCACCGGTAGTGAATTTCGCTCTCGGTCTGAAGCCCGTAAAGAGCGTTATGCACGCCACCATCGGCGTAGACAAGCATCGCAACTTCCCCGCCTACGCCGGACAGAAATTCACATCCTGGTATAATGAGCAAGCGCGCGCCAAACAAGCCGCCTATCCCCACCACGTCAGCTATTTCCACGGTTGCTATGTGAATTACAACTTCCCCCAATTAGGCAAAGACCTCCTTCGCGTGATGAATGCCGTGGGCTATGGCGTCAATCTGCTGGATAAGGAGCGCTGCTGCGGCGTGGCCCTCATTTCCAACGGAATGCCCCGTCAAGCCAAGCGACAAGGACAGATTAATATGGACGCTATGCGCCGCGCCGCCGCCAAAGACGAGGCCATACTCACCACCTCCTCCACCTGCACCTTCACTATGCGCGATGAATACGACAGTCTACTCCATCTCGACAACACCGTGACGCAAGACCACCTCACTCTCGCTACCCGTTTCCTATATCAGAAGATAGAACAGGGCGAAATCCAATTGGCTTTCCGCTCTGATTACAAAAAGCGCGTGGCCTATCATACCGCCTGCCACATGGAGAAACTGGGATGGGCCGTCTACAGCATCGGGCTGCTCCGCATGATACCCGGGCTGGAGCTCACCGTATTGGAAAGCCGTTGCTGCGGCATCGCCGGCACCTACGGATTCAAGAAAGAAAACTATCCCGTCTCTCAGGCCATAGGCTCACCGCTATTTCGCCAGATAGAAGACATCAAGCCCGAGGTTGTGGCCACCGATTGCGAGACCTGCAAATGGCAAATAGAGATGTCCACCCCCTTCCCCGTGATGAATCCTATCTCCATCCTGGCCGAGGCCATTGATTATGAGGCTACAGCCAACCTCAACGCAAGATAATATAACCCAAGCCACGCACTCCCATCGCCGCAAGGCTTTTACGCTCCCAAATATTATCAAACTACAATCTAAACACACATAACATCATAATACTATGAGCAGATTCTTAGCGCCCCCCGCTTTTAAGCCCGAACAAACCGGACCCGCGGCCGATGCCAAATACCGCCGCCTGCGCTGGCAGGTGTTTATCGGCATCTTTATTGGCTATGCCGGATTCTATATCGTGAGAAAAAATTTCTCTATGGCGCTGCCCGGATTGGAAGCCTTGGGCTTTGGCACCGATGAATTGGCTATAGTGCTATCTATGAACGCCATAGCCTACGGGTTCTCGAAATTCCTTATGGCCTCTATCAGCGACCGCTCAAATGCACGGCGCTTTCTGCCATTAGGATTGGTATTGGCCGCCATATCAATGGCTTTCATGATTGTGCCGGTGGAATGGCTGGGCACAGAGCACAAGACCGCCGCCATTGTGATGATGGCCGCGCTTAATTTCTTGGTGGGATGGTTTAACGGCATGGGCTGGCCACCGTGCGGCAGGGTGATGACCCACTGGTTTTCCATCAAGGAGAGGGGCACGTGGATGAGTTTTTGGAATTGCGCCCACAATGTGGGCGGCGCATTGGTGGGCCCTATGGCTGCCTACGGCGCCACATGGTTTGGCTCGTGGTTCTATGGGCAAGACACCAGTCGCTATTTTCTAATCGGCACATATCTGTTTCCCGCCTGCGTAGCCATACTGATTGCCATCATCGCCTATTGCCTTATCCGCGACACTCCGCAATCGTGCGGCTTACCTTCTATTGAAAAGTGGAGCGGCAATGCGGCACAAAACTATAGCGAGAAAGACGAGAAGGCCATATCCGTGAAAGAAATCTTCCGCACGGTGCTCTCCAACAAGCTGCTTTGGTATATTGCCTTTGCCAACGCGTTTGTTTACATGGTGCGCTACGGCTGTCTGGATTGGGCGCCAAAAATTCTCACCGACCAGGGCATCGACATCAAATCCACCGGTTGGGCCTACTTCGCTTACGAAGCCGCCGCCATTCCTGGCACAATTATATGCGGATGGCTGAGCGACCACGTCTTTAAGGGTCGCCGAGCCCTGCCCACAATCCTATTTATGGCCTTGGTAGGCGTGGCTATCATCATCTATTGGCAAAATATCCACAACCTAAGCGTCATTATCGTCTGCCTAATCGCTATCGGCTTCTTTATCTACGGGCCGGTGATGCTGATTGGCGTACAAGCCCTCGACCTCGCTCCTAAAAATGCCGCGGGCACAGCCGCAGGGCTCACCGGATTTATGGGCTACGTGCTCGGCACTGCAATTCTGGCCAACATTGCTGTGGGCTTTGTGATGGAACACGCGGGACTTGACTGGGTATTTATCATGCTTCTCGCAGCTTGCGGGATTGCAATCCTGTTTATGTCGCTCACCTACAAGGCCGAGCAATATCTTGTACAACAAAAGAAAGGCAAAAATTGACGCAGACTTCAAACTGCAGACTTCAAACAACTAATAAAAGCCGTTACCACCAATTTTGCAGAACAATTTATAAACCTATAATACATTCTTATTATGGCTACAGAAAAGAAAGATGTTTACGCCCCGCTGGGCGACAAACGAAAATCGTTTTTGCGCTGGCAATGGAGAATAATCCTCGTTACCATGATTGGCTACGCAATGTTCTATTTCGTGAGGAAGAACATGTCGGTGGCCATGCCGGGATTGACGGCCGAATATGGCATTTCCAATACCAGTTTCGGCATCATTATCGCCATAGGCTCGATTGTATACGGCCTGTCGCGTTTTATCCAAGGCTATTTAGTAGACCGCATCAAGGGGCGCATCGTGATGGCAATGGGATTATTGCTGTGCGCGTTCTCCAACTTTCTGTTTGGAGCGGGCGCCAACCTTAGCGCTCTATTCACCGGCTCCAACCAAGGCCCGGATTTCATCAATATCTTCATTCTATTGATGGGCATCACCATCATCCTTAATCAGTATTTCCAAGGATTTGGTTATCCCCCGTGCGCCCGCATCCTGCCCCACTGGATTCACCCCTCAGAATTGGCCACAAAGATGAGCGTGTGGAATTGCTCCCACTCTGTGGGCGCAGCATTGGCAGTGGTGGCCTGCGGAGCCATCATGGGCAGCTTTGGTATGGATCTTAGTTCCGACCAAGGCGTTGTGAACAACATCGTGAAAAATCTCACCGACAACGGCGTAGCCCCTGCCGCCGCCGTGCAGCAAGCCGCCTCCTACGCCGCCCACATCGGGGCGTGGAAATGGTGTTTCTGGATACCGGCCATCTGCGCCGCCATCACATCGGTGTTCATCTTCTTCGGCCTTAGGGACGAACCTAAGGACGTAAACCTCCCCGACCTCCCCGACACCGGTCTGGGCAAGCTGGAAGACACCCGTAGCCCCAAGGCCAGAAAGAAATTTGAGAAGGTAATGGTATGGACAAACCGCTGGGTGTGGACATTCTGCGTGGCCAACATCTTTGTGTACGTGGTGAGGATGGGTATCTTAGACTGGGGCCCAAAATTCCTGACCGAAGCTCGCGGCCTCGACATCAAGAGCGCCACATGGACTACTGCCGGATTTGAGATTGCCGGTATAGTGGGCACTCTGTTCGCTGGTTGGGCCACCGACCACATCTTCCACGGCAAGGGCCACCGCATGTGTGTTTGCTGCATGGCAGGCGCCGCCATCTTTATGACAATCTTCCGTTTCCTGCCCGAAACGGCAAGCCTCGGCCTCACCGCCGCCGTTCTTGTGGGCGCAGGATTCTGTATCTACGGCCCGCAAGCGTTGATAGGCATTGAGTTGGGCAACCAAGCCACCAAAGAGGCCTCAGCCCGCGCCAATGGTATTGCCGGTATTCTGGGCTACCTCGGTTCGGCCATCAGTGGTATCCTGGTGGGCACGGTGGCCGACGCTTATGGTTGGACACGCGTATTTGAGGTAATCACCATCATCGCCATTGTGGGCATGTTTGTCTTGATTTCGATGTGGAAAGCTCCGCGCGATGGCTATGAGCGCGCCTCCAAAATCCAATACGATGAGGATTAACTCTAATTCCCCTCACTAAAGGCCAAATACTTAGGCTTCCTCCCCTCCGCGGAATGGAATAACAAGATTTGTCCCCTACGAGGAAGGAAAAGATAAAAGTCCGTTTCCGTAGATAAACAAAAATACTCAACCTATTCCCTACATACGTAAAAGAATATGGCAGAATTTAAGGATTATATGTCGCCGTTGAGCGAAGAGCAGTTGATGAAAGCCTGCGCTAAGATCAAGCACGTGGCTTTGGATATGGACGGCACCATCTATATGGGCAGTACGCTGTTCCCCTATACCAAACCGTTTCTGAAATCGCTCACCGACAACGGCATTGGCTACTCGTTTCTCACCAACAACCCCACCAAAAGTCAGGCCGACTATCTGAAGAAGTTGGAGAAACTGGGCATCAAAGCCACGCCCGATGAAATGTACACCTCGGCCATCTCCACCATCGAGTACATACAGACCCATTACCCCGAGGCCAAGCGCCTATTCCTGTTGGGCACGCCCAGTATGATAAAGGAGTTTGAGGATGCAGGCTACGTGTCTGTGCCGGACGACCCCAAGGAGCGCCCGGACGTGCTGGTGGTGGCATTTGACATGACACTGACGTATTCGCGCCTGTGCCGAGCCACATGGTGGGCATCGCAGGGAGTGCCCTACATCGCCACCAATCCCGATTGGGTCTGCCCCACAGACCAGGAGGTGATACTGGTGGATTGTGGCAGCATACAGAAATGTATTGAGGCTGCCTGCGGGCGCAAGGCCGACATCGTCATCGGCAAGCCCAACCCGGGCATGCTGGATGGCATACGTGAGAAATTCCACCTTCAGCCCGATGAGATAGCTATGTGTGGCGACAGGATTTACACCGATGTGCGCACGGCTCAGAACGCAGGCGGATTGGGAGTGCTCGTGCTGTCGGGCGAGACCACCCTTCAGACGGCGCTCGATTCCACTCCACAGCCCGACATCACCGCCCTAAACATCGCAGAATTTGGCCGACTCTTGCTAAAATCGCGAAATTTGGCGCCCAATGATTAAGATTTCGTTACAAAAAGCAGAAAAAAGCTCCCAAATTCTTGGAGTATATAAAAAAAGGTTTACTTTTGTCGTGTCAAAGAATATGCAAAGCATCATCCTTGACTAAACAAAATCAATAGAAATACTCACGAAAAGATAAACATTCCTAACCTTTCCGAGCAAAAACACGTAAAACAACTCAAATAAATTGTGTTAATTAACTAATTCATTCACCTAAAAGTTATTGCAACATGAAACGTTTATTTGTACTTCCACTGGTAGCCCTGGCCATGAGCCCAGTATTTGCTGCCAACGAGAACGAGGAAATCGTTGAGGCTAACAACACCGAGATTGCCACGGCCGCTTCACAGGCTGCCCCGGGCGTTGGTCTGCCCAAGATCTCTGGTTACCTCCAGACCGGCTGGAATTACACCAACCACGCCACCAGTTCAGACAAGGCCGTCTCCACCTTCCAGGCCAAGCGTCTCCGCTTGATTATGGACGGCTCCGCCGGCGAGAACATCGACTTCCGCTTGCAGATTGAGGCCTTTAACGGCATTTCCGGCTCCACTAACGGCAACGGTCAGAAGAACCTGCAGGTAATGGATGCCTTTGTAACATGGAAGATCGCGCCCGAATTCAAGATTCGCGCCGGACAATTCTACACCCCGCTGGGCTATGAGAATTACGACATCTCACCCGCCACTTTGGAGACCGTGGATTTCTCCAACATCTGTTACCGCATGGCTTGCCGCAACCCGTATTCGTATAATTTCGTAGACTACGGCCGCGACCTCGGCATCATGTTCATCGGCGACGCCTTCCAAGCAGAGAATGGCCCCTACCTCCACTATGATGTGGCCTTGACCAATGGTTCTATCCCCTGCAAGGACGACAACAACACCTCCAAGGACGTTTATGTAAGCGCCACCGTTCGCCCGTTTGCCGCACAGACAAACTTCCTGAAGTATATTAATGTAAAAGCTACCTACAGCTTCGGCTCGATGACCGGCAGCCTCAACAATCCCGCCGCCACTGGCAACCACGAGCTCAACCGCTTTGTAGCCGGTGCTTGGTATAACGATCCTACGGGCTTAGATATCCGCGGTGAGTATGGCACAATGAACGGCTATAACGTGAAGGAGCAAGGCGCTTACGGCATCGTGGCTTACCATGCCGGCAAGTTCCTCCCGCTGCTCCGCTGGGATTGGTATCAGAACAAGATTACGACCTCCTACAGCACCAATAGCTACAACCGCCTCATGCTGGGTTGCAACTATCAGCTCACCAAGAACACTCGTCTCCAAGTAAACTGGGGCCACTTCCTCTATGGTGACAAGAACTCCGGTCGTAACCACTCCGATCAGGTTCAAATCATGGGTCAGTTTAAGTTCTAAAACGCTATTTGTTTCGTAAACACAAAGATTCTTTGATTTAAGAAACAATTATCATTAAAATCCGAAACCTCGCGAGCCCGTTCTTTTGAGTTGGGGCGGGCTCGCAAGTTTCAAATAAGAGAAATAAACACAAAGTTTTGTTTTACGCACAGTTTTTATTCACCAACTTATAAATCATCTAATTATGAAGAAGCTTTTGGTTATGCTGGCTGTAGCAATAGTATCTACAGCTGCTTACGCTCAGCATCTTGGCACTGAGTATCGTCTCAAAAAAGTTATCGAGGTTCCTGGACGTCAGGGCATCGCCGCCGATGAGCAGGGCAACTTCTATGTCAGCGACACACGTGGCTTGTATAAATTCGACCACAATTGGAATCTTATCAAAAAGCGTGTGAAGACAGACACCGATGGCTTGTTCCCACATCCCGAATTAGCCAACCACTTTGGCGACATCGATGTTTATGATGGCAAGATCTACACCGGTAACGAGAAATTTGAGTATGGCCGCGGCTATAACATCAGTGTTTCCGTTTATGACGCCAACACACTGCAGTGGATCGAGGACATCCCCTGGGAGGCCAACTCCGGACAGGTGGAGGTCAGCGGTGTAGCCGTAGATCGCGAGAGCGGCCTTGTTTGGCTCTCCGACTGGGTAGATTCCCGCTATGTCTACGCTTACAGTCTCGCCACCAAGAAATATTACACCAAGATGCAGTGCCGCCCCGAGCCTTATTGGTGCCAGGGTATCTACATTGCTGATGGCAAGATGCTGTTCTCGGCCGATGACGGTGAGAGCACATATCAGATTGCCGACTGCATCTACATAGCCGACATCTCCGGCGCTCCTTACTACGGACTGAAGGACGGCAAAGAGCCCGTTAAGGATACTCCGTGGTCTGTGAAACTGGACAAGAACGGCAAGACCGTTACCCGTACCGGCAAGATTGCCGCCGGCGCCTTTGCCCGTCCGCTCACTCTCTTCCGCGAGATGACTGATTTCCGTCGTTGCGGCGAGATTGAGGGTCTTACTGTGGATCCTCTCACCGATGACCTGCTCGTGCTCAACAATCGCGGCACCCAGATTATCCTCGGTATGTCTCAGGGCCCGTTCACCGAAGAGGGCTACACCAAGGAGATTCACGAGGTTTATGTATACGAGAAGATTAAATAACCTCCTCGCAATATTCCCTTAACAATTCACTTGTTTTCATCATTACTTTTTCCCGCAGGGTCTCCCTGCGGGATTTTTTTGTGCCGTTCGCCCCAGCGTATATCCCTTTCGCTCACCACACTGCTAATACACTCATTCTGAACACGCAAACTCTTTTCCTGCACCCACGTATAAAACCCGCCTCTACCGACTTAATCAAATCTTTTCCCCTGCTAAAATCAATTATTCCCCTCCTAAAATCAATTATCCCCCTGCTAATCCGAAAAATGTCTTATACTGAAAATCGTTGACACATTTGAGAACTCCAAAACATTCA
>CAZQVW010000035.1:0-14740 GCA_964596865.1 uncultured Bacteroidaceae bacterium | reverse complement strand
CAGTGAGGCTGCGGAGCAGATTAATAGTTCTCGCAAGCAGGATGACGCTTCTATTGAGGTGGATGATGCCGCCATGGAGCAGGAAAACCGAGCAGATGAGCAGGATTCTGCTTCCTACACGCCCGAACCGCATTCTGATGACCCCAACGCTTCGCTTAGGCTGGGCGGAATGTATCAAAACTGGTTTCTTGACTACGCCAGTTATGTGATACTCGACCGCGCCGTGCCCCATATAGACGATGGTTTGAAGCCTGTGCAGCGCCGTATCCTCCATACTATGAAGCGTATGGATGATGGCAGGTTGAACAAGGTGGCCAACATAGTGGGCGAGACCATGAAATTCCATCCCCACGGCGATGCCTCCATCTATTCCGCACTTGTTACGCTGGGGCAGAAGAATTTGTTGGTGGATTGCCAGGGTAACTGGGGTAACATCCTCACGGGCGATGATGCCGCCGCCCCGCGATACATTGAAGCCCGATTGAGCAAGTTTGCCCTCGATGCCGTTTTTAATCCTAAGACCACCGAATGGAAGCTCTCCTATGACGGTCGCAACAAAGAGCCGATTACCCTGCCGGTGAAGTTCCCACTTCTGCTTTGCCAGGGAGCAGACGGCATTGCTGTGGGCTTGTCGGTAAAGATACTGCCTCATAATTTCAATGAACTGTGCGATGCTGCGATTAGTTACCTTCACGGCGAACCGTTCCGGTTGTTCCCCGACTTTCCCACGGGCGGCAGTATAGATGTGTCGCATTATAACGATGGTATGCGCGGAGGCTCTGTAAAGATTAGAGCCAAGATTCAGAAAATAGACAATAAAACACTTCATATCACCGAAATTCCTTACTCCAAGACGGTGAAGAGTGTTATCGAGTCGATTATGAAGGCGGGCGAGAAGGGCAAAATCAAGATCCGCCACATTGACGACACCACCTCTGCCGAGGCCAGTATCATTGTTCACCTGCAGCCCGGCGTCTCGCCCGACAAGACCTTGGACGCCCTCTACGCTTTCACCGATTGCGAGGTGTCTATCTCGCCCAACTGCTGCGTAATAGAAAATCGCACGCCATGTTTCCTAAGCGTGAGCGATGTGTTGCGCCATAATGTGGATCAGACCAAAGAGCTACTGAAGAAAGAACTCATTATCCACAGAGACGAATTGAGGGAACAGTTGCACTTCGCCTCGCTGGAGAGCATCTTTATCAACGAGCGCATATATAAGGATAAGGAATTTGAGCAAGCCAAGACGATGGACGAGGCCTGCGAGCATATCGATGAGCGCCTCACTCCGTGGTACCCCAAGATGGTGAGAGAGGTAACAAAAGACGACATTCTCCGCCTTATGGAAATAAAAATGAGGCGCATACTTAAATTTAATAAGGAGAAAGCCGAGGAAGAAATCCTGCGTCTGCAAGGCGAGATACGCAAGGTGGAGAACGATCTGAAGAATATCACCCTCGTTACCATTAATTGGTTTACTCAGCTCAAGGAAAAATACGGCGCCCACTATCCCCGCCACACGCAAATCACGGCTTTCGACCAGATTGAGGCCGCCAAGGTTACCGAACAGAATCAAAAACTGTATGTGAACCGCGATGAAGGCTTTATCGGCACCGGTTTGAAGAAAGACGAGTTTGTTAGTGCCTGCTCCGACATCGATGATGTGATTATTTTCTACCGCGATGGCACTTATAAGGTTACCCGCGTGCAGGACAAGCTGTTTGTAGGCGAAACCGAGCGCTCGAAAGCCGAAGGCAAGAAGGCCGAAATTCTCCATGTGGCCGTATTTAAGAAAAACGACAAGCGTACTGTCTATAACGTGATTTATCGCGATGGCAAAAAGGGCTACTATTATATGAAGCGCTTCTTTGTTACCGGTATTACCCGCGATAAGGAATACGACCTCACCAAGGGCACACCGTTTTCCAAGGTGGTTTATTTCACTTCCAACCCCAATGGCGAGGCAGAAGTGGTAAGGATTACGCTCAAGCCCACGGAGAAAGTTCGGAAACTGGTATTCGACATCAATTTTGCCAATTTAGCTATACGCGGGCGCGCTTCGATGGGCAATATTGCTTCGCGCTTCACCATCTATCGCATCAATCTCAAAAGCCATGGCATCTCCACGCTGGGAGGCCGCAAGGTTTGGTTTGATAATGCCGTCCGCCGCCTCAATTATGACGAGCGCGGGCAGTATCTGGGCGAATTTCAGGGCGATGATCGCGTGCTGGTGATATTAAAGAACGGCGAGTTTTATTTCACAGACACAGATATCAACAATCACTATGAGGAAGACATCACATTTATAGGAAAGCAAGACGATGGGCGCGTTTGGACAGCCGTTTATGACAGTAAGGAAACGGATGGACGCCCGTATATCAAGCGTTTCCAAATGGAGGTGTCGCAAAAGCGCCAGAATTTCATCAGTGATGAGGGCGATGGCCATATTCTATTGCTTACGGCGGAGGCTTATCCGCGTATCAAGGTGGTATATGGCGGTAATAGCAGTTTCCGCGAACCTATGGAGGTGGAGGCTGATGAATTTATCGCCGTCAAGGGCCTGAAAGCCAAGGGTAAGCGCCTCACTAATTTCGAGGTGGCCGCAGTGGAGGAATTAGAGCCCCTGCGCCACGAGGAACAGGAGGCTACGGACGATTCCGATGAAGACGAGCAGGCAGAAGAAGGCCACAATTCTTCCGCAAATGCTGATAGTGCAGACGGGAACGCCCCTTCGCCCACCGATGAAGAAGAAGAAAATCTGGATCCTGACGCAGGAAAGACCCCGGATGAGCTTCGCGATGAGATTAATGGCCAGTTAAGATTATTTTAATTGCTCGTGCCGCGCTACATTATCATATTATTTTCTCTTATCTGTGTCATTGCGTCTGCTGGGCAGGAGAGCGGAGGCAAGGATATTGCTCTTGCATCTGCGGCGCAGGACCACGGTGGTAATAACGTTGCTCTTGCGTCTGTTGATCAAGTACATACAGGCGCAGACTCCGCCATTGAGCGTGCGAAGGGAGCTTCCGCCTGCGCTTGCAGCGGAAAAATAGACTATCGCGACTATAATAGGGAAAGCACTACCATGATTGGTGTGGGGCAAACCACCCAATGGGACACATATCTCTCTAATGAGCGATACCACGGCCCGTCTTTCACAATTCTTTCCCAGAAATCGCGGCCCACCCACTGGCTGGATAGGCGTTTGTACGTGCAACACCTCACTTTTGGCAATTTCTCCTACGCCAAACCGCGCTCCGGCAAGCATAAGACCCTCTCCGGATTTTTTCATTGGCAGGTGGCGTGGCATTATCATTTTCTGAAAGATAATCACAGTGTTGCGGGCAATTCTAATATTGTGCAGAGCAATCCCAATGATGTACAGGACAATTCCAACGATGCTCAGCCCAACTGTGAGAGCCTTGATGCGCGCCCTTTTGTGCGTTCGGGCAGTTCCTCTGCTTGGGAATTGAACGCGGGGGTCGGTTTGCAAGTAAATACGGGGTTTGTCTACAATACGCTTGGTGGCAATAACCCTGCTTCGGGGCGTATGTCGCTACATCTTTTGGGCTCGGGCCAGGCTTGCTACCATTTCCGTTGGGGCAAGCAGCGTTTCACCGGTTCTTTTCAGGCCGACATCCCTTTGGCCGGCCTTTTCTTCTCGCCCGATTACGGACAGTCTTATTACGAGATTTTTTCCTTGGGGCATTACCACCACAATATTTGTTTTGCCAACCCCTTTAGAGCATTTCAAGCCAATGTATTACTCTCTTTGGATTGGCATTTGAAACCTACTACTTCATTAAGGCTGGGCTATAGCGGTCAGTTTATGCAATCCCACGCCAATGGACTGAAAACGCAGGATCTCTCCAATTATTTTATCATCGGATATGTGCGCAGGTTTTAGAAATATCGTGCGCCGAGGGGCGTTTTGTTGCGTTATCGCTGTGTTCGCGTGCGTGATGGCGTCGTGCGTGAGCGAAGACGAGTACAGCAATACCCCTTCGGGCAACTTTGATGCTCTATGGACTATCCTCGATGAGCATTATTGCTTCTTCCCCGAAAAGCAAGAGCTCTATGGCGTGGATTGGAACGAGTGTCGCCAACGATACAAGGCTATGCTCACGCCCTCCATGACCCGCGAACAATTGTTTGAGGTCTGCGGAAAGATGCTTTCCGAATTAAGAGATGGCCATGTCAATCTATCCTCCTCTTTTAATACCGCCAGATATTGGGAATGGTTTGAGGCATTCTCCGTGAACTATTCCGATTCAATTATGCGCCGCTATATTGGCACTGACTACCGCCTAACCTGCGGCATACGCTACTGTATCTTGCCGGACAACATCGGTTATATGTATATTCCCTCTTTCGATGTGAGCGTGGGGCAAGGTAATCTGGATGCTATCTTTTCCTATCTTGCTCTTTGCGATGGATTGATTGTGGATGTCCGCAATAATGAGGGCGGCATGCTGCAGACGGCACAGGACGTGGCTGCCTCGTTTATAAACGAGAAGACAGTGGTGGGATATATGAGCCATAAGACCGGCAAGGGCCATTCTTCTTTCTCCGCGCCCGCCAAGATTGAGCTCACGCCCGGCGAGGGCATCCGTTGGCAAAAGCCGGTGTGCGTCCTTACCAACCGCCGCACCTATAGTGCCGCCAACGCTTTTGTTATGTACCTTAAAGATTTGCCGCGTGTTACTGTCATTGGCGACCAGACGGGCGGCGGAGCCGGTATGCCTTTCCTTAATGAACTGCCCAACGGTTGGACAGTACGCTTTTCCGCCTGCCCCACCTACGATATTAATATGGTGAGCACCGAGGCCGGCATCTACCCCGACATTAAAGTGGATATGCTGGAAAGGGACTACCTCCAATCCACTGATAATATTATTGATACCGCCCGCCGCCTGCTTAAAAATCAAACAACTCGTTAGTTTGACAACAATCTCGCAGAACAAGGCGAGGCTACTGAAAAAGTCCGCCGTTTTACAACAATACGGAATTTTGAGGAGAACAGAACAAGACAGGTAGGAGGGCATTATATAATAAGGTAAGCGCTAAATATCATAAGGTAGACGCTAAATATAACAAGGTAGGAGAACCAAGCGGAAATTATTAACGCTAAAAAACATTTTGATAGATAAAAGAAAATCACTAATTTTGCAGTTGTAAAGAGAAAACAGCATTGGTTCGCGGCGTTATGATGACCGCGGGGCCAAGCATGAGGCACGCACCCCTCTCCTGTTTGATAATTAATTAACCGTTTCCGAAAGTCTCTGATTTTAAGGGAACAAAAAGAAAATGTTAATCTCTTCCTTTTTGATTTAGGGAGAGGGTTGTATAATTAAAATATTGCGTGCTTATGGTAAAAAAATTATTGGCAGGCGTAATGCTTGCAGGCGCTCTGACGGCGGCGGCAGATGATAGTAGTCTGAACGCCGTTTGCGTGGAGCTCCAGGGCGGAGAGAAGACCTTTGTGCTTTTCTCTGACAAGCCCGTAATCTCGGCTAAGGACGGAAAGCTATTGGCCACCAGTGGCGAGGACTCCACCGTGGTGGTGAGCGACCTCTTCAATGTTAAAGAGATTACGGCCGTGCATTGGGACAAGCCCACGGGAATTTCCGGCGTCGGATTCGGCAGCGAAGAGGGCGGCCCCGTGGAATTTTACACTATCAGTGGAATGAAGGTAGACACTCCACAGAAAGGACAGGTCTATATCATCCGCCAAGGAAAACAAACAAAGAAAATCATCAAACGTTAGTAACCCATGAAGAAACTTTTACTTACCTTATTTATATTATTTGTCTCCACGGTATCCTTTGCCCAGACGGTATTCACCGTTACCCACGATGGCAAGAACTATTCCTTCCCGCTGGAATCCAAAATCACGGTAACCAACGATACTCTGTGGAAGCCTGACACCATCAAAACCACCATTACCAAGACAGACACCATCAAAACGATTATCACCAAGACAGACACCATCACGCTTAGGGACACTCTGACCTTGCGCGATTCCATCCTCATCACCGACACGCTCCTGCTCAAGGACACCATAATGGTGCGCGACACAATGCTGGTGCACGATTCCATTGTTATGCCGGTGTCTATCGATTCCGTGGAGCATTACTTCTATGCCGCCGCCCTGCAAATCTACCGCCAGGGCAGTGAGGAGAAAATAGACACTATCTACTTCCAGCCGATGGGCGATTGGGCATTCATCGCTCGCGACAGTTCGCTAAAAGCAGGGGACGAGATTCTATTACTCTATAAACGGAACGCAAGCATAGCTCGATGGACATCGGTGGGACCACTTAATAACAGATACAACGACTATAAGCTATACGCCACCAATAGAATTGCATCATTCGGCGCGCGCAATAGGTGGAAGGTTACCAAAGACCCGAGTATAACATTTGCAAAGAAGAATCCAGAGGAAGCTGTGTTTATGCTCACTGGCAACACAATGGCCGAAGCGCGCCTTTTAGCTATTGGTTTTGGTGCAGAACCCACATACTCGGATACTGTTACTATCGGTACTACCTATAACTCCGCCCTCAATGGTGTATGGTTTACTACAGCAAGTGGCAACTCGCAGAAAAGCTATGATATGTCTCTCGTGAAAGATAGTATATGGGCTTACACCTTTAATATAGAAGATGTAGACGGTTTTTATATCACCGAAAAGAAAGACGGGCAGGTAGATCCCACAGCCTATACCGCCATGCCTTTGCAAGCTAAAGGCGTGATGACCCCAATAGTAGGTAGGACTTGGCAAAGCGTAGTGCCTCATTATTTCAATGGCGAAGTAACAATCTTCTATGATGAGCGCGACAAGAATTATACTGTTCTTGGCTTCAAGGACACCACAGAAGTGAAGCCACTCACCAGCTTTGATGGCACTTGGAAATATAAAGGCAATGAAATTTTCACCATCAGCAACAATACACTGCATTTTGCATCTTCGCTCGGCCTGAAAGAATCGGACTACGAGATTACCATCTCTGGCGACACGCTCATTCTTAACCCGATTCTCTCTTACGACTCTGAAAACTATGCAGACAACAAGTGGTTTATTGCCGGTTCTTATTCTGAATCCTATGATAAAGCAAATAGTAGTAATAACGGTTATATAACCCACGATTTCATATTGCCACAGCGCGAATCATATTTCAATCATATGAAGCCGGTGAAACTTCTGTTGGAAAAATATGATGCTAAATTTGTAACGGATTTTCAAATGCAAGCATTTGTTGTTACAGACTCCAATCAACAGTGGTATGACAGCAAAGAATCTTATCTCATTGATGCTGGCACTGTGATATATAAGAACAATTAAATGAGAAAAGCATTATTAGCAACCATTTTGGTCTGTGCCCTCAACGCGGGGGCGCAGACCAATTATGTCAAAGTGGTGGACTTCCTGCCCGCCCCCGGCCAGTTTGTGAACTCACTGCCACGCTACGAAAACGGATTCAACCAAGACAGTATGAACCTCGCTGCGGAATACAATCTGAACAACGAATCAATGATTTCGCTGGGCACATACGGAGGTTATGTCATCATGCAATTCGACCACGCCATCCCCAACGTGGGCGTCAACGGGCGCGGCTCCGATTTTCTGATTAACGGCAATGGATTCTACGCTGCCAATAACCCCAACAGCTCCGCCCCCTCGTGGGGAGGCTCCATTGAGCCGGGTATTGTCTATGTGGGAGTGGGCGATGACTACAAGACTTGCAAATGGTATGAATTGGCAGGCTCTATGTACAGCAAGGGAGTGCAGATTACCGACTCGTTCTATTGCCGCCCCGAGATCCACGACTTTGAAATCACATACTATTATCCCGAAAAGGAAAATGCCGATGACCCCGAGGAGCGCACGCAATTTGCCTCGCAATTAGACAACTATATTTTCTGGGAATGCAGTTGGACTGAGGACGGCGTTCAAAAAGACTCCGCAGGTTGGCACATGAAAAACATCTATCACAACCAAACCTATTGGCCCGCCTGGATAAAAGACTTTACCCTCACCTTTAAGGGCGGCAAACTGCCTAATAATGCGATAGATGAATCTGGCAAGGGAAACTATTGGGTGCAATATCGCTACGGTGGCGACAGCTACGGCTATGTAGACGCCGCGCCAAACAGTGTGAGCAGTGCGCTCAACCCCGATGCTACGGGCACAAACCCCGAAAATACTTTCGACATCGATTGGGCCGTGGATGAAAACGGCCAGTACATTCATTTAGACTCAATTAATTTCATCAAGGTGGTCTGCGGCACATTCCAATACTGCGGTTGGTTGGGAGAGACGTCCACCGAGATTTCCAAGGTGGAGGATCTCACACTGCGCCCTGGCTATTCCATGAACCCATACATCTTGGAACAATCTAAAGGGTGGTCTACCGAAGAGGCCGACGGCATACACATGGCCACTTTGCCCCGCAGCAATACCGCCACCCACAATCGCATCTACGACCTGAAGGGCCGCGAAATTCTTAACCCACAGCGCGGCCAAATCTACATCCGCAACGGTAAGAAATACATAGCTCAATGATTTCCCTTTTGGCACTGGCCCTCTCTGCCCTCACTGGCGCAACGGTTCTTGGCACTAACAGTAACGCTAACGCGGTCGCCTGCGATGCAAATTCGATGGCTACGCACGCAAGCATTGCCGCTGGCACAACTTTTGAGTTAGAAAAAGATACCGCCACCTCCGCCCCTCGCGCAAAGAAGGCCTCGGCTATCGATACCACCGTTTCTTTACGCAACGTTACCGTAGTGGCTGCCTCCACAAAGAAAGCTCTCACCCCAGTTCAGAGCATGAGTGGGAGAGAATTGAGCTCACTGTCATCATCCTCCATCGCCGATGCCCTAAAATTCTTTGCAGGTGTTCAGATAAAGGACTACGGTGGCGTTGGCGGCCAAAAGACCATCAACGTGCGCTCGCTTGGCACGCAGCATACCGGAATATTCCTCGATGGTATCCGCATAACCAACACACAAAACGGCACAGTAGACCTCGGCAAGTATTCCCTGCAGAATATGGAGGCCGTAGAGCTATATAACGCCAACAAAGTGTCGCCACTGATGTCCGCGTCGGAATACGCATCGGGCGCCACGGTCTATCTGCGCACCGCCCGCCCCACCACCACCGGTTTGGAGATTCGCGGACAGACGGGCTCGTTCCACACCGGCACAGGCCAAATCCATTACTCCATCAAAGACCGCTTTTTTGCCGACTACACCCTCCAGAGCACCAAGGGCGATTACAAATTCCACTATCACTCTGAATACGAAGACACCACCGGCCATCGCCGCAACAGTGATGTGTTTCTCACTCGCTTGGAAACCGGATGGTTTGCCCCACATATCCGCACTCACGGCTACCTATATTATTCCGACCGCGGACTCCCCGGCGGCATAGTCCGCAGGCTTTCCGACAAGTATGGCGATGTGGGGCGAGAGACCGACCTCAACTGGTTTCTTCAAGGCAGTTACGACAACCGTTGGCACTGGCTGGAGGCCAAATTCAACGCCCGCTACGCCTATGACCAACTGAGATATAATACCGACCGCGATGACAATTATTTTGTCCACTATCGCAATCATTATGTCCAGCAAGACGGTTATCTCTCCGCCGTAGGCGCCGCCCATTGGAAGGATTTCACACTGTCTCTCTCGCCCGACCTCCGTCTTTCCGACCTCAACTGCAATGTCTACGGTATGCGCTATATCCTGCGCACGGATTATAAGACTTCCCTCGCCCTGCAATATCAGCATAAGGCTCTATTGCTGAACGTCTCCGGCCTATACACCAATATCAAAGACCATTCCAACATCACCACAGCCGACCGCTTGAGCCGCATCACGTGGGGCGCAAACGGCAGCTACAGTTTGAACAAGCGGCTGGCCCTGCGCGCTTTCTATAAGACGGTATTCCGCGCTCCTACACTCAACGATCTCTATTATACGCAAGTGGGACGCCGCAACCTCAAGCCCGAATATACTCACCAGACCGACATCGGAGCCACCTACAACCTTTCGTGGCTTAATATCCAAATAGACGGATATTACAACACCGTCCACGACAAGATTATCTGCGTGCCACAGGGCGGATCCTATCAATGGAAAATGATGAACAGAGGCTATGTGCAAATTTGGGGCGCCGACCTCTCCGCCCGCGCCCGTTGCCGCTACGGTAGTCTATTTTTTACAGCCACCCTGCAAGATGTACGCGACAAGACCGACCGCACCGCCGGCGACTACGACCACCTCCTGCTCTATACCCCGCGCTTCTCTTTCTCCACCGTCCTCACCCTCACACCGTGGAAGGGATTGAGCGCCTCCGTGAGCCACATGTTCGTCTCCAAACGCTATTGGACATACTCACAAGAATATGATGTGTTGCCTTACTACAACTGCACGGACATGAAACTCCAATATGAAGCCGCCCATTGGCGTGTGGCACTGGACATCGACAACATCTTCAACAACTACTATGAGCTGGTGCAACGCTGGCCCCTACCCGCTCGCCGTTGGCAACTCACTTTTGGCATTAAAATATAGACACTATATTTTTTGGCAACGCCCTCCTCCCTACAGATAGACATGAAGCACACCGTTTACCACTCCCTTTTCTTTATAATAACAGCGATAATGACCACAGTTCTGCTGGACTCCTGCTCCGACGACGGATTCTATTATGGAAAGCGCGGCAGCTACGACCAGTTCTCCGACTCCGCCGCCGCCCGCGAGTATATCATCGTCCTAAATGAGGGTAATTGGCAAAGCGACAACGGCAAACTTTCGCTTATCAAAGACCATAAGATTTTCAACAACTGGTTTCGTGGGGTGAATGGCTTTAAGATTGGCGACACTCCCGAGGACATTATCTATATACCCGAAAGGGATATGGTGGCAGTATCCGTAAACTGGTCGAACATCATATATTATATGGATCGCGACGGCAAAGTGCTGGCGCAAACCGAGGATATACCCAACTGCCGCGCCATGTGTACCGATGGCACCTACATCTATATCACCTCCTACGCCCATCAGACCGCACTGGGCGAGACCTATCAGCGCGGCTACGTGGCCAAAGTGCGCCTCTCCGACTATAAGATAATAAAGACCTGCGAGGTAGGCTACGAGCCCGAGGGCATCGCCTATTATAAGGGTAAGCTGTTTGTGGCCAACACGGGGGGCTACGCTTTTGCCGAGAAGCATGATTACGAACACAGTGTCAGTGTCTTGGATACCGCAATGGTGGTGGACACAATCGTGGATATTCGCAACAGTGCCGGGGAATTTGTCATTAATCTCTACGGCGAGATGTCGCAATCCGGCGAATATCTGTGTATCAATTCGCCCGGGGATTATTACGACACGCCGCCTGCCACCGTTATCTTTAATTGCCAAGATTTTTCCTACAAGGTTTTCGATTCTATCCCTGCCACGTACAATACCACCCTGCTCTCGGGCAAATTCTTTGTGGTAGGCTCCACTTTCAGCTATTACACCGGTGGTTACAAATACAATATCGCCACCATTGACCCCACCACAGGACTGAAATACGACAATCTCTATGAATTGCCCGGCGGCTCGATGATTTCCACCCCGCTCTCCATCATCGAAACCATGCAAAACCCCTATTGTGTCTACCAAAATCCATATACTGGCCACCTTTATATCGCAGATGCCGACACCTACGCCTCTGATGGCTACATTGTGGAATTAGACGAAGACGGATTTGAGGTGGGCAAGCGCATGCGATGCTATATCAACCCCGGCCACATGATAGCTCTCCCACCAAGGAAATAACGCTATCTGATAAAGAGACGTTTAGGCCCACAAGAAATTTCTCGCCTTCGTCTTTATCAGATTTCCGTAGCTTGTTATAGACGATATTTCCACATTCAGCTTGCCCAATGGCAGCATAGCATTTATAAGACTCGCTCTTTTGAATGCCAATAGACCTGGGGCGTAAATCGCCCTCCTCTTTTCCACAAAAAAAATAAGATAACAACATTCCCGCCCTGCTCCTAAACGGAACAAGGCGGGATTTTTTATAAAGGCGGGATAACCTGCGGGCAACGAAGATACCAACTATGGATTATCTTCGGCTCAAACCGCTATTTCTTCTTGCTGTTTTTCAGTTTATCCACGTAAGCATCGATGACGGCCACGGCAGTAACGTTTACCACATCCAGCACACTGGCCTCAAAGTCGGTGAAATGGATAGGCTTGTTCAATCCCATTTGGACTGGCCCAATCACTTCGCAATCGGGGTTGAGCTCTTTCATCATCATATAGCTGATATTGGCAGCATTCATGTTTGGGAACACAAGGGTATTGACGTGCTTGCCTTTCAGTTTGGTGAAAGGATATTTCTCATCGCGGAGCTCGGTATTGAGCGCGAAATTCACTTGCATCTCACCGTCCACCAGCATATCGGGGAACTCCTTTTGCAGGCGAGCCACGGCGTTGTGGGCGGAAACGGGCGAACCAATGGTATCTGTGCCGAAATTGGAATAACTGACGAGGGCAATAACGGGCTCTTGATTGAAGAAGCGCACGGTTTGGTCGGCCAGTTTAGCCACATCATAGAGCACGTCTTGGTCGGGGTGGCGATTGATGAGCGTATCGGCCAGATAATAGACACCTTTCTTGGTATTAAGGATGTGCATTGTGGCAAACGTATTATTTCCTGGGCGCACACCAATCACTTCCTTGGCCACTTTGATGGTATTGCTGTAGCGTGTGTAGAGACCGGTGATAAAGGCGTCGGCGTCTCCCTCCTCCACCATCGACATACCGAAATAATTACGCTCATACATCTTGTCGTAGGCTTCCTCAAAGGTAACGCCCTCGCGAGCGCGCTTCTCAGCCATGTGTTTGGCGTAAGTGGCGCGATGGCGCTGCTCCTTATCCGAGCGCATATCGCGTATCTCCACATTACTGATGTCTATCTTCAGACGCTTGGCCAGTCTGTTGAGGCGATCGGTGTTGCCCAGCAGGATAGCGTGGCATATACCGGCCTGTTGCGCCTGAACAGCGGCTTTCATCATCGTGGGGTGAGCGCCCTCTGCGAACACCACGCGCTGGGGGTGGAGGGCAGCCGTGGCGTGAAGGGTACGGGTGAATTGTGTCTCCTGTCCGAGCAGTTCACGCAAGTGAGCTTTATAAGCAGACCAGTCGGTAATCTCGCGGCGGGCCACTCCACTGTCGATGGCGGCCTTGGCCACGGCAGCGGACACCTCGGTAATCAGGCGGGGGTCTACCGGTTTGGGAATAAAGTACTTGGGACCGAAGGTGAGGTCATTCACATGATAAACCTCATTCACAATATCGGGCACATTCTGCTTGGCAAGCTCGGCGATGGCCTTGACAGCGGCCAGTTTCATCTCTTCGTTGATTGCCTTGGCGTGAACATCCAACGCGCCGCGGAAGATATAGGGGAATCCAATCACATTATTAATCTGATTGGGGTAGTCAGAGCGACCGGTGGACATCAGCACATCGGGGCGCGCGTCCATAGCGTCCTCATAGGAGATTTCGGGCACAGGGTTGGCCAAAGCAAAAACTATTGGGTTGTTGGCCATCGAGCGCACCATATCCTTAGTGAGGATATTGCCCTTAGACAATCCCACAAACACGTCGGCGCCCTTAACGGCCTCCTCCAGAGTGTGGATGTCGGTGCGGGAAGTGGCAAACTCGGCCTTTTGCTCGTTCACTTTCTCCCTACCTTTATATATAACGCCGCGCGAATCCAGCATAATGATGTTTTCGTGCTTGGCGCCGAGGGAACAATATAATTTCGTGCAACTGATAGCGGCGGCACCTGCGCCGTTCACCACAATCTTGGCGTCCTCAATCTTTTTGCCGGCCACCTCCAGGGCGTTGATCAAACCGGCGGCGGAGATAATGGCCGTGCCGTGCTGGTCATCGTGCATCACAGGGATGTCAAGGGTCTTTTTCAGTCGGTTTTCTATGTAGAAGCATTCGGGAGCCTTGATGTCCTCAAGGTTGATACCGCCAAAAGTGGGAGCAATCTTCTCCACCGCCTCGCAGAATTTCTCGGGGTCTTTCTCGGCCACCTCAATATCAAAAACATCGATGCCACCGTAGATCTTAAACAACAGACCTTTGCCCTCCATCACGGGCTTACCGCTCATGGCTCCTATATCGCCCAATCCCAATACGGCGGTGCCGTTTGAGATGACGGCCACCAAGTTGCCCTTGTCGGTGTATTTATAGACATCGTTGGGATTTTCCTGTATTTCCAAGCAAGGGTAAGCCACTCCGGGCGAATAAGCCAAACTCAGGTCGGTCTGGGTCTGATAAGGTTTGGTGGGCTTTACCTCAATCTTCCCCGGGCGACCTTCACTATGGTAGGCCAAAGCAGCCTCTTTTGTGATTTTCTCCATAAAAAGAAGGATTATTAGTACGTTAGTAATATTTGAGGTGCAAAATTACTCAAAATTGTCGAAAAAATCGGCACATAACGCGCATTTTGTGCGCGGCGAGAGCCATTTTGTTCGAGGAAAAGTAATTTTTTCCCGCGATAGTTTGCGTTAACAGTGCTGTAACAATAACTAAACAGTACTGTTAAGATAATGTTACAGTGCTGTAACAATAACTAAACAGTACTGTTAACGCAAACTATCTCGCGATTTTTTCGAATTAACACGCGCATAATTTACCTTATAGCGAGCATAATTCGCGAGAA
>CAZQVW010000034.1:0-14952 GCA_964596865.1 uncultured Bacteroidaceae bacterium | reverse complement strand
AATAACTAAACAGTACTGTTAAGATAATGTTACAGTACTGTGAACGCAAACTATCGCGGGGTTTTCCGCGTTTATCACGGCAAATTCCGCTTTTATCACGGCACATTAACGCGTTTTCACGGCACATTCACGCGTTATCGCGCAAAAAAATAACCCCTAACGGAGCTTTAATCACTCCGAAAGGGGTCAAAATGAAATAAAAAGGGGAAAAGAAACTAAATCATAAGTGTATGGCAATACAAAAATTGTCAGTATTGGTCATGTAGGGGCGGATCAGCCGCACAGCGGCGTGTTATCCGCCCTTCAATCGTTCTGATTGCTAAATGCAACCTGAACGATTGACCCTTATATCAACATATTTATTTCCAACCGTTCCGGTTGTAGGGCGGATAACACGCCGCTGCGCGGCTGATCCGCCCCTATATGGCTAAGACAACGGATTGTTGTCATGTTTCCTTGTGATATATAATGATATGTTGTAGACACTCATTGTTATTGAGCACCAATGAAACTAAATCAATACTTTTGGTGGAGGCCACATTCGCGCTTGTCGGGGGCTTCCCACCACCAGCGGCCGGAACGGGGGTCTGCCCCCGCGGGCACGGCGCGAGTACACGGTTCGCACCCCACACTGGGGAATCCGTGGTCGAAAAGTGGATTATAGGGAATGCCATGCGTATTGATAAAGGCGCGCACCTGCTCCTCCGTCCAATCAATCAGGGGGTTGAGCTTGAGCATATTGTGAATGTCGTCCCATTCAATCTTGCGCATATCCTTGCGCGTAACGCTCTGCTCGTGGCGCAAGCCACAAACCCAAGCGCCCAAACCGCTGAAGGCGCGACCGAGAGGCTCCAACTTGCGGATAGCGCAACAGCGGTGGCGGCTCTCAATACTATTATAGAAAAGGTTGATACCCTCCTCCCTCACCATGCGCTGCACCTCGTGATAGTCTGGAAAGAACACTTCGATTTTGATTCCGTAGGTGTCGTTGGTGGTAGCGATGAGCTTATAGGTCTGGGGGAAAAGGCGGCCCGTATCCAAAGTGAAGATGCGCGTCTGGGGATTGATGTTCACAATCATGTGGGTGAGCACCTGATCTTCAATCGACAGGGAGGACGACAGGGCGATATGGCCCTCGTATTCTTTTAGGAAGAACGAAAGCAATTCCTCGGGGGCGGCATTCTCAAAACGGGCGTTCAGCGCGTCTATATCTTGCTTGGAAAACATACACCTATTATTTAATCATTCCCGCACCAATGGTTTCGTTGGTGTCAGGGTCAATAAAGATGAGCGAACCGGTAGTGCGGTTGTCCTTATAGGGGTCAAACACCAGCGGCGAAGCCGTATGGAGCTGAATCTCTGCGATGTCGTTCATATTAAGTGAACTAACGCCGGTTTCTTTCTCCAACGTGTTGATATTGCGGCGGAAATTGATGGCGCGCACGAGTCCCACGGTCTCGAAAGTGGATTGGCGAATCACATATTTCTTGCGAAGCTGAAGCGGCTGTTGATTAAACCAGCACACATCCATCACTGTGTCTTGCTCCACGCGGGGCTGGGGCTCATCGGCCTTCACAATCATATCGCCGCGAGAGATGTCTATCTCGTCATCCAGCTGTATGGTAACGCTCAATGGGGCGAAAATCTCCTGCAGCTCGGTCTCGGCCTGCGAAAGGCGCTTCACCGTGCTCTCCAATCCGGAGGGCAGAACCCTTATGCGGTCGCCCGTCTTTAACACTCCGCCAGCCACGCGCCCTGCATAGCCGCGAAAATCGCGCCACTTGTCGGAAATGGGCCGTATCACATATTGCACCGGATAGCGGAAGTATTTTCCGCCGCTCTTTTGGGGCAGGGGCACCGTCTCAAGGTATTCCAGCAGGGGCTGACCCGTATACCACGGCATCCTGTCGGAGCGGTTCACCACGTTATCGCCGTCTAATGCACTGATGGGGATGAACACCACGTTCTTGATGTCCAACACCTGCGCCATCTTTTCATAATCCGCGCGGATTTTGTTATAAACGTCTTCGCTGAAGCCAACAAGATCCATCTTGTTGATGGCCACCACAATATTGGGGATGCCCAGCAATGAGGAGATGTAACTGTGCCTCACCGTCTGCTCCAACACCCCGTGGCGGGCGTCCACAAGGATAATACTAAGGTCGGCCGTGCTTGCACCCGTAACCATATTGCGCGTATATTGCACATGACCCGGCGTGTCGGCGATGATAAACTTGCGCTTGGGGGTGGCAAAATAGCGGTAGGCCACATCAATGGTGATGCCCTGCTCCCTTTCGGCTCGGAGGCCATCAGTGAGCAAGGCCAGATTGACCTGCTCGTTGCCGCGCGCCTTGGAAGCCGTCTCCACCGCTTCCAACTGATCCTCAAAAATGGATTTACTATCATATAGCAGGCGCCCAATCAGTGTGCTCTTGCCATCGTCCACGCTCCCCGCGGTGGAGAAGCGCAATAACTGCATATCTAAATATCCTCGTTGGTTGGTCATAGTCGTTGTGTTGATTAGGAAAAATAGAAATAAGGGAAAGGTAAAGACGCATAGCGGGCGCCGCGCACATGATGAGCCGACAATTCCGCCCTATGCCGACAAAAAGATTAGAAGTAGCCGGCCTTTTTGCGATCCTCCATGGCTGTCTCGGAGCGCTTGTCATCGGCGCGGCCTCCACGCTCGGTAACCCTGCTGGCCGCCACCTCCTCCACTATGTCCTCCACGGAATGGGCGTGGCTAAGGGTGAGACCGGTACAAGTGATGTCGCCGATAGTGCGGCAGCGCACCTGCTTTCTCTCCACCTTCTCGGTGGGCTTGCGCTTTATCACGGGCGAAGCGGCCAACCACTGCCCATCGCGCTGAAACACATCGCGCTCATGGGTGAAATAGAGGCTCGGCATTGGTATCTTCTCCAAAAGGATATACTGCCACACGTCTAATTCTGTCCAGTTGGAGATAGGAAACACGCGGAAGTGTTCGCCCATATTCTTGCGGCCATTAAAGATATTCCATAGCTCGGGGCGCTGATTCTTGGGATCCCATTGGCCAAACTCATCGCGGTGGGAAAAGAAGCGCTCCTTGGCACGGCTCTTCTCCTCATCGCGGCGCGCGCCACCAATGGCGGCGTCAAAATGATATTGCTCAATGGTATCCAGCAAGGTTACGGTCTGGAGCTTATTTCTACTGGCATAATAGCCCGTCTCCTCCTTCACCCTGCCTTTATCAATGCTCTCCTGCACACTGCCCACAATCAAATCCGCGCCCAACTGCTTCACCAGATTGTCGCGATAGGTGATTGTCTCGGGGAAATTGTGGCCGGTATCGATATGCAGGAGGGGAAACGGAATCTTGGCGGGGAAAAATGCCTTGTATGCAAGGTGAGTAACCACAATCGAGTCCTTGCCGCCCGAAAAAAGGATGCAAGGGCGCTCAAACTGGGCGGCCACCTCTCTAAGCACGTAGATGGATTCCGACTCCAGTTCTTTTAGGTGGGTGATATGTCTGTCCATGATATTCTTCTGTGATTATTGTTAGCTATTCTGTGTTCTGGTTTGCTATTAGCGGGTATGCGGTTGGCGGTTTAGGCTGCCCGTTGGGCGATGTAGGCTATTGGCCAGCCGGCATTCGCGTTTGGCTACTAATCCAAGTGAAGCAACCCACTTATTATAAGGGCGTTGATACGGTTTCTCACACGAATGGAACGCTTTACGTCCTTGCCGTCAGATGCCACGGCGATGGTGAGGCCGTCTCCCTCCGTCCTACTGATTGCGGGCGAGATAAATTCACAGTAGGCGGGGTCATCGCAAACGCTGCAGAGTATACCGCGCTCTTGTGCCAGAGCCTTGATGCGGTGGTTGAGCTCCTTGTCGCCCGTACAGACGAATAGGAGGCTCACGCCCTCCAAATCCTCCGTCTTAAACTCGCGTTCCTCCACCCTGAACGGCAAAGACCTGATCTCGGGCGAAACACTCGGCGCAATAATGGTAACATTATCGTTTTTTCCGCCCGCCGGATTGTCGGTGAAGTGGCTTAAAATCTCGGCTTTGTGCGTGGCCACATGGCCACCGCCCACAAGCAAAATCTTGCGCTCGCTAATGCGAACGGATATTGGGAGAAAATCCATTTTTCTTTGATATTTAATTTTCCACAACGACCAAAAGTTCCTACTTTTTGGGCGCCACACTATCTTGCAACGGCTCTTTAGCCCACAATTACTTCTTTTTTATCAGCACACGCCAGTAATTATCCACCTTTTCTGTGGAAAGAACGGTGTGGCCCTCCTGCTTTACGCTCCCCGGCACATTCTGAATGGGCTGGCCATCGTCCAACAGGATTTCCAAGACTTGACCGCTCTGCATCGGCGAGAGAGCAATCTTCGTCTTCACGAAATTCATCGGGCAGGCCACGCCACGGAAGTCTTTTTTCACGTCCGGAACGATGGTTTTCTCGGATTGACTGCCGCTATTTGCCTGATTATTCGGGGCTTTCTGGTTGGCAGGATTAGATTGCTCCGGCTTATTGGAATTATCGGGCTGCCCCTTAGAATTATCAGGCTGTTCCGACTGACTATTCTGCTTAAGAGTCTCTGTGGCCTCGGCTTCCGGCAATTTGAATTGGAGATTATCGTCCATGCCCTTGTATAGGGCGTTCAATAAGTCGGCCAATTCGCCGATTAGGTCGGCGTAAGGCAAGAGGTCGCCGCCATTGCGCCGCGTCTCCACGAGAATGCGGAATTTCTCCGGCACAATTCCGGCCTCAATAAACTCCTTTGTGAAACCATTGAAGACATCTTCATCTGTGCGGGGGTCAAGGCCGCGCGTAACCAGCAACATTCGCGCCTCCGAAAAGACTATATCCGAAAGTATAGCCTGCTTTTGCGTGGCGTCAGTGGCGGCGGCGAAAGCCTTTCTCTTATCGCGGATAGTATCTTGGTCGATGTCGATAATGTCAAACAGACCGGCCGAGCATTCCGCCTGCCCATATTTGATTAATGAGAATTTCTCATCGTCGTCATAGTCGTAGAAGAAATCGGGCGCCACATTAAACGGCTTTACCTCGGCGTATTTGTTTTTTAATAGGCCGGCTGCCACCTCGTGTCCGCGCTTAGCCACGTAATCATAGTAGTCGGCGTAATGGGAAGCCTCGCCATAATGAGCGGCTTCGCTGATAACATCGCGCAGATAGTCCTCCACAAAGGCGGGAACGTGCTTGGCCGCTATCCATCCCACGGAGCGGTCGATTTGGTGCTTGCCGTCCACGGGGAGCCAGACTGTATAAGCGGGATAGGGGTCGTCGCCCACGCGCCCCACCCTACCGCTGAATCCGAGGTCGGCCCAAGTGGCATTGGCGCAGGTGTTGGCGCACCCGTTGAGCTTCAGTTCAAAATCGGGGATGACGTCAAGGTTGAGATCGCTTTGGAGAAGGCGTTTGGCGATGGCGTCTACAGCTCCCTTGGGCATACAAATACCCAAACGACAGGTGTCGGCACCGGTGCAGGAGGTGAGCGATGTAATCACTGCGGGCTCGTCCATCTGATAGACGCCAATCTTTTTGAAAAAGCGGTAGATATTCGGCAGGTATTCCTCACTAATATTGCGCACCTGGATCTGTTCGCGCTTTGTGAAGCGCAGGACATCATCGCCGTAGTTTTGGAGATAGTCGGCAATCAGGGCGAAAAACTCCGGTGAGCCGTTGCCGTGGGGGATTGTGATATAGGCGTACCAAAGGCCGTCCTTTGCCTTATGCGCATAGCGCTGTTTCCAAATACGGAAGGAGGGGTGGTCAAAAGAATCGGCGGCAAAGGGCGGATTATGGTGGGCGGGCGCCATCACTGTGGCGGGAGCGTAGAAATCCATCGACCCGTCCTTCTTCAGTGCGTTAAACTCGTCCATATACATCTTCTTGGCCTCTTCCTCTCCGTAGCGATAGAAGACATGGCGCATACGGGCGCGGTGGCGGTTGCGGCGATTGCCGTATTTAAGGAACCAATTTTTGAGAGCTTTGGCCGCACGATAGAGATCTATCTCCGGCAAAAAAGGAAAGACCTCCCAGCCCACGTGGGGATTGGAGGCGGTGCTGCCCGCTATCAGAACGCGGAAACCGCGCACCCCGTCTTTCACCACTGCCTGCAATCCGAGGTCGGCCACGTAGGAGGAATTGGCGTCTTCCACGTTGTAATCAAACGCCACCTTATATTTGCGCGGCATTGTAAAGGAGTCTTTCTCGGCAATAAGGCGCGAGGTGAGTTCCTCCACATAGGGATAAACATCAAAGGCCTCGCGGGAGGTGAGCCCACTGCGGTCGTTCACCATCATATTGCGCACGGTGTTGCCACCACCGCCCTGTGTGGAGAGACCGTACTTTTGCAGTTTCCTCAATGCGGGCACGGCGTCCTGCAAGTCTACATTATGTATCTGTATCTCCTGACGGGTGGTGAGATGAAGGTGAGAGGCGGAAAGCTGGTGGCCCACAAAAGCCACTTCCTTCAATTGGGCGGGAGTGATGAGCCCACCGGCGCAACGCACGCGCAACATGTGATGGTGGTTTTTGCGTTGCTCGTAGATGCCCATCGGCACGCGATTGCTTTTTAATTCACCGGCAGATATTTCGCCCGCGGTATATTTCTTGATGAGCGACTCGGTATAGTCGAGGTCGGAGGAGAGCGTGGAAGGGATTCTATACATAAGTTTTAGAATAGAGTAGGATGCGAGTTAAGAGAATAGAGTAGAACGCGGGGTGTTGGAATAGAGTAGATAGAGAGGTGATGGAATAAAGTAGAATGCAAGGTGATAGAATAGAGTAGAATGTCCTACCACTTATAAAACTACTCGTGCGCACTGGCAGAATCGGGGGCGGCGTAGTGCACTTCCTTGTCCACCACCTGATTATCCTTCACTGCGAAAGAATTGAGGTGGACGCCCTCAAATAGCGAGAGGATAGCATAGCGGATTGTGGGGTCGTTGGCCAAACGGAGGTCCTCCTTTGAGGGGCGCGAGGGCGAAGCGGGATGGCTGTGCCAGTTGGCTAGAATTTTTAGCCCCTTCTTGCGGGCATAGTTGAGAGCGGCAAACTGGTCTTTGGGAGCAAAGGAGAAATGTTCGGCCGAATGGTCGATATTCTCCATGGGGTAGTTCTCGCTGACCTCATCGCCCACGCCCAGCAGGTAGCCGCAAGTTTCTATCGGGGCGTCTCGCCGCGATTGGGCGATAAGCTGCTGTATGATATTGTCGGGAATAGTCATAACGGGGGATTAGTGTTTGTGTGAGGCGAGGTCGCAGGCGGCTTGGTCGTAGTCGATAAGGTGGTCGATGGTGGGGTGGTCGCCGCAGATGGGACAAGTGTGGCGGCGCTTCACAGGGATAGTGCGAAAATCCATAGTCTTGGCGTCAAAGGTTAGTAAGCGATTGGTGAGCAACTGACCGATGCCGAGGATGTACTTCAGAGCCTCGGCCGCCTGGATTGTGCCCAGCATTCCGGCGATAGCGCCCAACACTCCCGCCTGAGAGCACGTGGGCACAGCGCCCACGGGAGGCGGTTCCTTAAACATACAGCGGTAGCAGGCCGACCCTTCCGTATGGTTGGAGGCATCGCCTTCCGCCTTGCCGGGCACATAGGTAAATGTTTGGCCACGGAATCGCAATATTCCCCCGTGGGAGAAGGGCTTCTTCAGCATTACGCAGGCATCGTTGATAAGGAATTTCACGGGGAAGTTGTCCGTACCATCGATGATGAAATCATAGTCCTTTATGATGTCGAGCGCATTATCGGAATAGAGAAACTCATGGATAGCGTTCACTTTCACATCGGGATTGATGGCAAGCATCTTCTCTTTGGCGCTCTCAACCTTGGGACGCCCCACGTCCTTAGTGAAATGTATCACCTGTCGTTGCAGGTTGCTCAGATCCACATTGTCGGCGTCCACGATACCGATAGTGCCCACGCCCGCCGCAGCGAGATAGAGGGCGGCGGGAGCGCCCAGCCCCCCTGCACCGATTATCAGCACCTTGGCCTGCAGGATTTTCTCCTGGCCCTCCAAGCCCACGTCCTGCAATAGGATATGGCGACTGTAGCGCTCAATCTGTTGTTCGGTTAAATCTATCATTTTATTGTTCATTACAAGATTAATAGAAAAGAGGGGGAATGATTACGCCAACCGGCCTGACCAGCCAATTAGCCGAGGGAAAAGCCTACCGGCCTCCGCCCATGAAATAGAGGAAGTCTACGCGGTCGCCGTCCTTGAGCTGGATTTGCGGCCAATCCTCGCGCTCCACAAATTCCTCGTTCACCTGCACGCTCACCAATTCGGGGTTCAGAACCTTGTTGAGCTTTATCAGTTCGGGCAAGGTGAGCGGCAGGCTCACCTCCTGCTTCTTGTCGTTTACAATTAGAGTTGCCATAGTATTGTTGTTTAATTATTAGTTTTCGTTAGGTGGCGGGTATTGGGCCTCGCCCTTGGATTAGGCTCAGTGATGATGCGTATGCCCACCGTCTTTCAATGTGCAAAATTAAGGGGAGTGGCGAAAATAGGTTATCCCACGTGTTTGGTATTCCTGCTACCAAATAATGGTGAGGGACATACCTATCAGCGAGCGCCTCCTTAACAGATTTTCCTCCGTAGTAAAGTGCGCGAAGAGGCTCTAATCAGGCGAAAGGAGGCGGAAAAATTCGCTTAATCGGCAGCGGCGGCTTGGCGAATATCGGCAAGGAGGTCTTGCGGATCCTCCAGCCCAACGCTTATGCGCACGGTATTCTCGGACACATCCATAAGGGCTTTTTCCTCCGCGGTGAAATGCACAAAGATAGTGCTGGCGGGATGAATGGCGAGGCTCTTATGGTCGAAGAGATTGGTGGCGCGGCGGATTACCTTCAGTCTGTCCACAAAGCGGAACGCGGCTTCGCGGCTGGGCAAGTCGATTGTAAAGACTGCGCCCGGCAAGCTCCCGAATTGGCGCTGACTAATGTTGTAATAGGGGTTGTCTGCCAATCCGGTATAGTTCACCTTTTTTATATTAGGTATGCGCTGACATTCTTTTGCGAGGAAAAGGGTGGTCTCTGCTTGGCGGCGGAAACGAATTTGCAAGGTTTCCAATCCCAAAGTCTCCATATAAGCCACCTGCGGCACCATCATAGCGCCCAGATTAGTGATAAGTTCGGTCTTGACGCGGTGGGTGAAGGCCGCGTGCTTGCCAAAGCGCTTGGTACGCTCGCGAAGCGAAGGATTGGCGGAGGCCGACCAGTCAAACTCACCGTAATCTAACAGCAATCCGCCCAATCCGGTGGCTCCTCCGCTGATATATTTGGTACTGGAGACGACCTCAATGTCTACGCCGAAGTCGTGGGCGTGGAACGCGGGGAAAGGCACGATGGTGGTGTCGGCGATAAGGGGCACGTGCTTGTTGTGGGTGATGGTGGCGAGGGCCTGAATGTCTGCCACATAGAGCTGGGGGTTGGTGATGATTTCAAAAAACAGTGCACCCGTGTGCTCATCGATGGCAGCGTCTACGGCGGCGGGGTCGGTGGTGTCCACAAACCGTGTCTCCACGCCCAATCCGCCCAGGGTGTCTTTCAGAAAGCTCACCGTATTGCCAAACAGATGTTTGGAAGCCACAATATTCACCCCCGTGCCGGCCACAGCGGTCAGAGCGTAGACAATGGCGGCCATGCCCGTGTTGAGCGCCGTCACACTAAAGGCGCCGGTGTAGGCCTGCACCCTCCGTTCCAAATACTGCACGGTGGGATTGGAAATGCGGGCGTAGGCATGCTCCATCGAGCGCCCCGCAAAGGCATCACTGGTGGCCTGAGCGGAAGGAAACTCAAACGCAGCGGAATAATAGACGGGAAAATTCAATGCCCCATAAGCATCGGGCTTCATAAAGGGCGTCTCCAAAACGGAGGTCTCATAAGGTTTTTTCATAATAAGGTATGTGAGGAATGCCTGCACACCGTGCGGCAAATTTTTTGCAAAAGTAGGCAAAGCATTCGCGCCGCAAAATCGAAAAACATTGGTATTTATCATACCACAATCGTGGTAAACGATTGGCCAAGCGCCATATACCCTGATTGCGGTATGATTTTACTACTTATGTGGTATTTTCCACCGCCTAATATCGGCGTACCTTTGCGCTAAATTTCGATTGAAATAAGCAAACATTATTGATATGACGATAACATCATTAGTGTCGCGAGGCATTAGCAATATAACCCACCACAACAGCAAGAGTGGCGCCCCAGACACGTCCGCCTCCGTTGGCCTGTCGGTGGACGCCAAATTCCCCCACCTCTCCAACTCCCAAATCAGCATACGCGATCTCCACTTGTGGATTGGCGACAAAGAGATTCTGAAAGGCCTCACCATGCAGTTGCCCCAAAATAAGGTTACGTGCGTGATAGGCCCCTCCGGTTGCGGCAAAAGCACACTCATGCGCACGCTCAACCGCCTGATAGACGGCACAGAGGGATTGCGCATCAGCGGCGACATACTTCTGGGCGACAACGACATCATCCACGCCCAAGGCAAAGCCCTCACCGAGCTCCGCCGCAATATCGGATTGGTGGGCCAACGCCCCTGCCCCCTACCAATGGACATCTATGGCAACGTAGCCTATGGTTGCCGCATCCACGGCATTCACAACCACCGCAAGCTCAACGCCATCGTGGAGCATTATCTGAAAGCCGTGGGCCTATGGGACGAGGTGAAGGATCGCCTCCACGATCCCGCCACCTCTCTTTCGGGCGGTCAGCAGCAAAGGCTGTGTCTGGCCCGCAGCTTGGCCGTGGAGCCCAGCGTGGTTCTGGCAGACGAGGCCACCAGTGCGCTCGACCCCGTCTCCACTCTTAAAATAGAGGACTTGTTTACTTCCATGAAAGGGCATTACACCGTAGTGATGGTTACCCACACGCTGCGTCAGGCCATGCGCATCGCCGATTACGTGGTATTTATGCTTGACGGCAAGGTGATTGAGCAAGGGCCCGCCTACGACATCTTCCACAACCCGAAAGAAAAGCTCACCAGCGACTATCTTTTTGGCACTTTCAATTAAAGCAACCCACCGGCCCCACCCATTCACCCTTTTGCCACACATTCTTTCGCCCGTTTACCGCACCCATACTGCCTATTGCCCGCCTATATTGCCTATTTCCCCGTCCATTCTGCCTATACCACATACCCTGCCAATTCTTACTTAATACCTAATATAATTTTCCTACACCATGACACGAAAAATACTACTATTCTTTCTTATCTTCCTCTCCGCCATCACATCCCGCGCAGAGGACACCACGCCCACTAAGGGCGATTCCGCCATTCATCTCGGCGAAGTAACTATCAGCGATTTCCGCGTAAACAAGCACGACCTCGTGCCCGTGGCCCGCACTCGCATCAATCGTCAAGAACTGGACGCGCGGCAAGTAACCTCCCTCAAGGAACTTTCCGCCGTAGTGCCCAATTTCTTTATGCCCGACTACGCAGCGCGCACCACCGCCCCTATTTATATCCGCGGCGTAGGCATAAAATCAGATGGCACGGCAGCGGCTTTCTATATTGATGGCGTCCCGTATTATGAGCCCATCACTTTTGAGACCGACATGAGCGAAATTGAATCGGTGGAGGTCTTGCGCGGCCCGCAGGGCACACTCTTTGGCCGCAACGCCATCGGTGGCATCATCAATATCCAGTCGCTCAGCCCGCTCACCTATCAGGGCACGCGCATCAAGATAGGGGGCGGAAATCATAACGACCAGCGCATCCACGGCTCCATCTATCGTATGCTCACCCCCAACTTTGGCCTCGCCCTCGGCGCGAATTACCATCATAGCGGCGGTTATCTCCGCAACGCTTTCAACGGCCACAAGACAAACAAGCTCAATGAGACGGAAGAGCACGTGGCATTCTATTGGCTCCCCGCCGAGCGTTGGCGTATCCGCCTCACCAGCAGGTTGGCCTACAGCGACCAGGGCGGTTACTCCTATTCTCCTTACGACACAGAGGCCGACACACTCGCGCCCGTGAACTATAACCGCCCCAGCGGTTTCCGCCGCACAGTTTCCACCTCGGGATTATCCGTTCGCTACGCAGGAGATGGATTTACCATCAACAGTCAGACGTCCTTCCAGTACTTGAAATCCCATCAGTGGGTGGACCAAGATTATACCGCCGCGGACAAGACGTTTGTCATCAATGAGCGCCACCAAAACATGGTGTCGCAGGAATTTACCGCCAAATCCGACAACGATGGGCGCTATCAGTGGGTAACGGGCGTCTTTGGAATGTATCAGCACGTGGATAGGAACTCAGTAAACCAGAAGCCATCGGCCCTTACCTACACCGTGGCCGATTATCACCAGCCCACTTCATCGCTGGCCGTCTATCACCAAAGCAGTTACAACGTGTGGAGGGGACTTTCCCTGTCGGCCGGTTTGCGTTTCGACTACGAGCACACCCATAGCGATTATACCCGCCTTTCTTACGACCAAAGGGCCTCTACCGTCGATCCCTCCGGCGATTTCCACCGCTCGCAGGATTTCCATCAGCTCACGCCGAAAGTGGCCGTACAGTATCTGACCACGCAGGGCCAGAAATTCTACGCCACCCTCACCCGCGGCTACAAGCCCGGCGGCTTCAACCGCTCCACAGCCAAGCCGGAAAACCAGCGTTACAACCCCGAATACAGTTGGAACTGGGAAATGGGCACGCAGCTCGCCTTCTTTGACAAGCGCCTCACCCTCGGCGGCGACCTTTTCTACATTGATTGGCGCCACATGCAGCTCACCTACACCTATGTGGGCATCGGCACCATCACCACCAACGCAGGCCACGCCGACAGCCGCGGCTTTGAGCTGAACGCCTCCTATTCCCCCATCAAAGACCTCCGCTTCGATGCCGCCTACGGCTACACCTACGCCCGCTTCGTGTCCTACCACAAAGCCGAGGGCATCGACTATTCCCACAACCGCCTGCCGATGGTGCCCACCAACACTCTTTCGCTCAGCGCCAACTATTCGCGAGACCATGTAGGCTGGATAGACCACCTCAACGCCAACGTTGGCCTCACCGCTTTGGGCAAAATCCGCTGGGCCGAGGACAATGTGGTGAAACAAAACTTCTACGCCTTGCTCAACGCCTCTCTCTCCCTGCAAAAGGGCATCTTCACCTTGGGGCTCTGGGCAAAGAACATCACGTCTACCGACTATCTGGCCAACGTGATGACTGTCTCCACCGGCACCTACGCCCAAAAGGGCAAGCCCTTCGGTTTCGGAGCCACCTTGAGCGTGGATTTATAGATAGAGCGCCGCAATCATTCCGGTAACGCCGCAACGATTGATTAACCGGCCGGGGCGGATGCGGGGTCCTCAAAATTTGAGGAACGAAAATTCTGGGGTGCGTTTATTCCCGCCCGCCAAACAAAAATTGTATCTCGCTGATATTAACACTAACGTCCTTATCCGTCACCCCATACGTCTAAATTCCAACCGTCATGCACAATACCAAGACCCTCAATCTCGGCACATTCTTCTGCCTCTACCTGGCCCGCGCCATCCCCTCCACCTTCTTGATGACAGCCCTGCAGGTAACGCTGCGGCAGGAGGGCGTCAGTCTGGCTGCCATAGGCCTGTTGTCGCTGGTGAGACTGCCGTGGTCACTGAAATTCCTGTGGGCCCCGATTATCGACCGCCATTGCGTGAGCGTAAGCGATTTCAAGCGCGTGATTATCGTAACCGAACTGATTTTCGCGCTCGCCGTATTCACCGTGGGCCTTATGGATGTCTCCACGCAACTGCCCATAATCATCGCCCTCATCCTTTTGAGCACATTTGCCGCCTCAGTGCAGAATGTTACCAACGACACACTGGCCGTAAACGCCTTCACGCGCGGCGACCACAGTGCGGTGAACAGCATGAAGTCGATGGGAAGATACGGCGGCAAGATATTGGGCGGCGGTGTCCTATTGATGGTGCTCCACCGCTACGGTTGGCACACGGTGGTGCCCCTGCTGGGCTTCTTCGCCGTACTGCTGGTATTGCCGCTCGTATTCAATCGCCGCATTGAAATCGTCAGGCGCCCCGACCGCCAGCGCGCACGCATATCCGACTTCTATCATTTCTTTGCTCGCCGCGAAGTGTGGCCGTTGCTCGGGTTTCTACTATTGTTTTTCGCCGCCATAGACGGTATTCTGGCCATGCTCAAACCATGGCTTGTGGATTTGGGCTACAACATGCGCGACATTGGGCTCTACAACGGCGTTATCGGCACTGGCACCGCCTTCGTTATGGCTGCCTTTGCAGGCTGGTGGGTGAAGCGCCTCGGATTAAAGCGCGCACGCATCGTGGTGGCCTCGGCCTCACTGATTGTGCCCCTTTATTTCCTAATGCTCACCTTTTTGACCCCCACACTGCCGCTCGTCCTACTGGGCATTATTATTATAAGGAGTGTGGAGGCCTCGGCCGCCGTAACGGTGTATTCCACGGCCATGGACGCCGTGCGCCCGGGGCGCGAGGGCACAGATTTCACTATCCAGATTGTGGTGGTACACCTCGGTGGCTCAATGGTGCAAGTGATTAGTGGCGGCGTGGGCGAGTGGCTGGACTATCGCGGCCTCTTCATCATTGAGTTTGGCCTCGGCCTAATCAGCCTTTTCTACATCCTCCGCTTTTTGCCCGCCGCAAAAAAGGGGTAAGCCAGCCATTTCTCCATCTGCCCGCGAGCTTTTCTCTTTTGCCTGCGCACATTCCTCTTTTGCTTGCGCACATTTCTCCTTTACGGACACATACTTCTCTTTTACGGACGCGCACTTCTCTTTTTCGAGCGCAAAAGCGTCCACAATTAGCGCGATAAGTTAAATGCTTATCGCGCTAATTTGTTTTTTACCCGCATTAATTCCCAAAAATCCCGAGAAAATTTCACTTCCAATCGTTTTGACTATCGTTAACAGTGCTGTAACAATAACTAA
>CAZQVW010000033.1:9133-15342 GCA_964596865.1 uncultured Bacteroidaceae bacterium | reverse complement strand
AACAGAGTGCCCAATACACAAAATGGGACGCTCTATACACGGAACGGTGTGCCCAATACACAAAATGGGGTGCCCTATACTCGGAACAGAGTGCCCAATACATTAAATAATATACTCTATACTCTAAACCTATATAAATAGGCATGACATTTCTTTCGCGAATATGCGCCACGGCCTGCGCAGCTATGGCCTGCTTGATAATGGGGTCGTGTTTTAGCGACAGCAATTCTGATGACACCGTAAGGAGTGGCAATTGCGCCATCACCAACGTTACGCTGGGCAACCTCTCGCGCACCGTTTATGTGAAGAACGCTAACGGTGTGGATACCAGTTACCAAGTGGCGCTGGCAGGCGGCGCTTATCCTATGTATATCGACCAGTTGCGCCAGGAAATCTACAACCCGGATTCGCTGCCGGTGAACACGCATATAAATAAGGTGTTGTTTTCGGCTATTACCGGTGATGGTGTGATTGGTTACACCACGCCTTATGGGAACGACACCTTGTTTAACGCCAAAGATACGATTGATTGCAGTAATCCTGTGATATTTACGTGCTATTCCTCGGATGGCAACCAGCAAAAGAGCTATCGCCTCACTGTGAATGTCCACAAGATGGCGTCGGAGGTGTTCACGTGGAGGAAGGTAGTGGATGCTCCCGATATGTTCGCAGGTGTGAGCGAACAAAAGGCCTTTGAGGTAGACAGTGAGATTGTGGTGATTGGCAAAAAAGACGGTAATCCGTGGTGGGCGCGCTGCCCAAGGAGCAATCCTGCGGCTTGGGAGGGCGAAGAGCTGAACGGCATGAGTGGATTGGACGTGAGCGGTGTGCAGAAAATGGGCAACAGCCTTTATGCCACCACAGACGCAGGTGTGATGGTGTGCAAAGATGGTCGGACATGGATTAATGCCGGTGCCACCACCGTGCCCACACGTCTGGTAGGCGCAAGTGAAAGTGAACTATACGGTTTCAGAAATGGAGAGATTTTGAGCTCTGCCGATGCTGTCACGTGGACACGGGATAGCGCCGACAGTAATATGGCCCTGTTCCCCACTTCCGCCACTGCTGCCACATGGATTCAGATGAATTTCAACGAAAATTTCTCCTACGCCCTAATTGGCGGGAAAATCAGTAATGATGACGGTTCTCTCACGCCCGTGGTATGGAAAAAGACCATCGACCGCAATGGTAATAACACTGAGCCGTGGACGCTCTATGCGCAGGATGAGGGTAGTCGCAACGCCTATCCCACAAACAACGGGACGGTGATGTTTGATTACGACAACAAGGTGTATGCGCTGTGTCTGGAAGGCGATACATTGAGCAATTTCTATTTCAGTACGGACGCGGGCCGCAACTGGGTGGAGCAATCAGCCACTACCTACACCCACCCCCAATCTTTGAGGGCGGATAACTTCAGTGTGGTGGCCGATAAGAACGATTATATTTGGATTATACTGGCTCCGTCGGGCACGGTGTGGCGCGGCAAGTTGAATCGATTGTCGTTTGAGGAGCATCAGAAAGTTTTCACCAAGAGTGCCACTTCCCAAAAGACCGGCAAATAACCCTATATCCCGCACCTTTGTGCCACAATGATTATTAAACCGTAGCTCATGCCCAACAGAGAGCCGCGCAACAAAGAAAAGTAATAAAGAGTAAGTGAAGTTGCTAATAAAGAAAATACTGGTACTGATAATTCTGGCCTTGCCGTGCGCGGCGTGGGCGCAGGAGGATGCCGACTACCGCATGGAGATTGGCGTGGGGGCAGGCACCGGTTTTTATATGGGCGATTTCAACAACACCATGTTCACTAATCTCAAGCCTGCGGGGGGAGCTTATTGGCGCTACCTGTTTGACCACCATAATGCGCTGAAAGTGTCGCTGTTGTACGCCGGAATAAAGGGTAGCACCGAGAGCCACGACAGTTTTTACCCCGAAGACCCCACTTCGGGGCAGGTGAGCGAACGGCCGCTCAAATATAGTTTCTCCGGATCGGTGGCTAATCTCAGTTGCCTCTACGAACTGAACTTTTTTCCCTACGGTTACTATGAAGATTTCACCGGTGATAAGCGCTTTACGCCCTTCCTGCAGTTGGGAGTGGGGTTAAGCTACGGTTCCGAGGGCAAGCAGACGACTTTCTCCGTGCCGATGGGCGTGGGAGTGAAATATAGATTGTCGAAAAGGATTAATATCGCACTGGATTGGACATTCCATTTCACTACCTCCGACAAGCTGGACGGCGTGGAGGACCCGCTGGGCATTAAATCGTCCGGATTTAAGAACAAAGACCACTTTTCGGTAACGATGCTGACGCTGACCTACAGTTTCTCGCCCCGTTGCCCAAATTGCAATAAGTATTAAGATGGATAATCTGCCGGAAATAGATATTAACCGCGTGCCGCGCCATATTGCTATCATCATGGACGGCAATGGCCGCTGGGCTAAGCAGCGCGGGCTGGACCGCAGCATGGGCCACCAGCAGGGCGTGGAGACGGTGAAGACCATTACCGAACTATGCACGCGCATAGGTGTGAAATACCTCACGCTCTATACCTTCTCCACCGAAAATTGGAACCGCCCCTCCCAGGAGGTGAGCGCCCTGATGGGATTGGTGTTGAGCTCGCTGGAGGAAGAAATCTTTATGAACAATAATGTGAGGTTTCGCATGATTGGCGATGCCGACCGCCTGCCCCAAGCCGTGAGGAAAAAGATTCAGGAATGCGAAGACCACACACGCAATAATACGCGCATGACCATGGTGATTGCCATGAGCTATTCCTCTCGCTGGGAAATCACGCGCGCCGCAAAAGAACTGGCGCAATTGAGCGTGGACGGAGTTATCGCCCCCGCCCAGATTACAGAGGAATCGCTGAAGGCCCACCTCACCACGTCTTTCATGCCCGACCCCGACCTGCTCATCCGCACGGGCGGCGAGCTCCGCTTGAGCAACTACCTCCTTTGGCAATGCGCCTATAGCGAACTGTATTTCACCCCTACCTATTGGCCCGATTTTGGGGAGCGCGAGCTGCTTTCAGCTATTAGCGACTATCAGCATCGCGAGCGGCGCTACGGCAAGACCAGTGAACAGCTGCTCCGCCAGATTGGAGCCGACACTAACGCGGATCAAGACGGTGAGCCGGACGCCTGAAACGGCAATATGAAATTCTTTCATTAACTTTGCGCTCGCAAACGCAATATAAAACAATCTAACCCCGTGGGCCGACAACACCAATGCCCGCCCTAAGAATAGAAACCCAACCATTGATAAAGTGAGGACAACGCTCCACACCCCATCATACCTCTAAAGAATGAAGAGCTTCTTATCCTTTATAATTCTGACAGCCTTAGTGAGCCTAACAGCCATTGCCCAAAACAATTATGTGCGCATTCGGCCCACTATGCCCTACACAACCAACCCCTCCACCTATATCCTCGGTGGGGTAACCATTGATGGCGCCCCTGATTACGATTCCAATGTCTTGATGGGCATCTCAGGGCTCACTATCGGCCAAAAAATCACATTCCCTAAGGCCGAAGGCGAAATCACTAAGGCTATCCATAATTTCTGGGACCAAAAACTCTTCTCCGATGTCTCTATCACCTGTGATAGTATCGTGGGCGAAAAAATCTATCTCCATATCCAGTTGGCCGAACACCCCAAACTCACCGCTGTAAACTATACAGGCATCAAGAAATCCGACCGCGAAGATATTGAAGAGAAAGTGGGCCTCAAACCCGGCAGTCAAATCTCCACCAATGTGATTGACCGCGTGAAATTGCTCATTAGAAACCATTTTGTGGAGAAGGGATTTAAGAATGCACAGGTGGATGTCATCCAGCGCGATGACCCCAAAAACAAAAATCAGGTAATCCTTGACATCAATATCAATAAAAACGAAAAAATCAAGGTGCACCGCATCTATATCACCGGAGCTGACAAAAATAAGGTGAGCAAACTGAAATCCGCCATGAAGAAAACTCACGAAGGCGGCTCATTGAAAAACCTGCTCCGCTCAAAGAAATTTATCGAGGACAAATACAAGGACGACAAGGCCGCCCTCGTTACGCGCTACAACTCATGGGGCTACCGCGATGCCTATATCGTGAGTGATAGCGTGGTGCCCTACGATGAAAAGCACGTGGACGTCTATATTAATGTGGACCAGGGCGAGAAATACTATGTCCGCAATATCAACTGGGTGGGCAATACCATCTATTCCTCCGCGGCAATGAATAATGTCCTGCAGATGCGCAAGGGTGATGTCTATAATCAGGAACTGTTGGACAAGCGCCTCCATTCAGATGAGGACGCTATTGCCAATCAATACTACAACCACGGATATGTGTTTAATCGTATCACTCCTGTGGAGACGCAGGTGGTGGGCGACTCCGTGGATTTGGAGATTCGTGTGCGTGAGGGTAAGCAAGCCACGTTCAATAAGGTGGGTATCCTCGGCAACGAGCGCGTCTTTGAGGATGTAATCCGCCGCGAGCTGCGCACCAAGCCCGGCGACCTCTTTAATCGCGATGCTATCCTGCGCTCCATTCGCGACCTCTCCTCCATGGGGCATTTCGATCCCGAAAAGATGGAGCCCAACATCACGCAGGACGAAGCCAATGGCACAGTGGACATCACCTATAAGGTGGCCACCAAATCCACCGACCAATTAGAGCTCTCGCTTGGCTATGGTCCCACCGGCGTAACGGGGCGCGTGGCGGTGAAATTCAATAATTTCGCCATTCAGAACTTGTTTAAGAAAGAAGGCACGCGCCGTTTGCTACTTCCGCAGGGTGAAGGCCAGTCTGTCGAGGTGGCCGCGCAAACCAACGGCACCTATTATCAGCAATATAGCCTCTCTTTCACCGACCCGTGGTTTGGGCGCAAAAGGCCAAACCAATTTTCCGTCAGTGTATTCTATAGTAAGCAGACCGATGTGAACAGTAATTATTATAACTCGGCCTATTACAATAACTATTATAGCCGCCTCTATGGATATGGCACGTCTTCCGGCTATAATAACTACGCTGATTTCTATGATCCCGACAAATATGTCCAGATTCTGGGCGGAAGCATAGGGTGGGGCAAGCGCTTGCGCTGGCCGGACGACTATTTCACTTTCTCGGCCATGCTCACCTATCAGCGCTATATCCTAAAGCAGTGGCAATACTTCATTATGACCGATGGTAACTGCAATAATCTCAATCTTACCCTCTCGCTCAACCGCAATTCCACCGACCAGCAGTTTTTCCCGCGCAAAGGCTCCGACCTCCAGATGAGTGTGTCTTTCACTCCGCCTTATTCTATGTGGGATAACAAGGACTATTCCAAACTGGCCAACGATTCACGTTCCGCCACCTACCTTAGTGAGATGAAGGAGAAGTATCGCTGGGTGGAATACCACAAATGGAAATTTAATCTCAAGACCTATACCGCGCTCACCAACGCCAATAAATGCCCTGTGCTGATGACGCGCGCCGAGTTTGGCCTGCTGGGGTATTACAACAAGCATAAGCCATCGCCTTTCGAGACATTCTATATGGGTGGCGACGGTATGTCGGGATATAGCTACGGCTACGCCACCGAGACCATCGGATTGAGAGGTTATGACAACGGTTCGCTCACTCCTGCGGGCTATGAGGGTTATGCTTATAGTAGGATGTCGCTGGAGTTGAGGTATCCCTTGATGCTTTCCTCCACCAGCATCTATGCCTTAGGCTTTATGGAGGGAGGCAACGCTTGGACAAAGTGCTCCAAGTTTAATCCTTTCGATATGAAGCGCTCGGCCGGTGTGGGTATTCGCCTATTCCTCCCGATGATTGGCATGATGGGTATTGACTGGGGCTATGGCTTCGACAAGGTCTACGGCACGCGCCGCAATAGTGGCAGTCAATTCCATTTCATCATCGGTCAGGAATTCTAACGGGTGCTTGGGTGGATTAGTTTGGAGAACAAATCTCCGCAATCCGCGATGGTTCACTCATTATCCGCAATGGCTGGCTCCAGTATGTTCTAAGCCCCCAAAAATATCGCAACTCAAATTTTTCGAATCCTCCTAATAAATCAAATAAATTTCTAAAAATAAATCATTGCTATGAAAAAGACTTTTATTTTGCTGACATTGGCATTGATGGCGGTCTTGCCTTCTGTAGCACAGAAGTTCGCCCTCGTGGACATGGAATACATTCTTAAGAATATCCCCGCCTATGAG
>CAZQVW010000033.1:0-9123 GCA_964596865.1 uncultured Bacteroidaceae bacterium | reverse complement strand
AATGGCAGGCCGAAGTGGAGGCCCTAAACCAGCAGGCCCAGACTCTTTATAAGAACTATCAGAACGAGGTGGTTTTCCTTTCGGCCGAACAGAAGAAAGAGCGCGAGCAGGCTATCCTTAATAAGGAGAAAGAGGCCTCTGACCTCAAAAAGAAATACTTCGCTCCCGAGGGTGAGCTTTATAAAAAGCGCGAGAGCTTGGTGGGGCCCATTCAAGATGAGATTTACAATGCCGTAAAAGCCATTGCCGAGCAGAAAGGCTATCAGCTTGTCCTCGACCGCGCCAGCGACAACGGAATTGTCTTTGCCTCTCCCTCTGCCGACATTTCCAATGACGTTTTAGCAAAATTGGGATATTCTAAGTAGTCTCAAAGCCGCGGCTTTCAAAAGATTTACGTACCTTTGCAGTTTGAAAATCAAAACAAAAACATAATCAAAGATGAAGAAACTTATCATTGCAGCGCTTATCTTGGCGCCCATGACTGTTTTCGCGCAGAAGTTCGGCCACTTTAATTCCGCCGACATCATTCAGGCTATGCCCGAGTACAAGACAGCTCAAACGGAGCTGCAGACCCTCAGCCAGCAATACCAGAAGGAATTGCAGGCCATGCAGGATGAATACAATCGCAAGGTGAGCAACTATCAAGCCCAGCATGATTCGCTGCCCCAGAATGTGTTGGAGCGCCGCCAGCAGGAAATCCAGGAACTGCAGGAGCGCTATCAGACCACTGCCCAGGGCTATCAACAGGAGCTCTCCAAGCAGGAGCAAGACAAGATGACCTCTATCCAGCAAAAGGTGCTGGGTGTGGTGAAGCAGGTGGGCGATGCCGGTGGCTATGTCTATATCATGGACGCCTCTGCCGGTATTCCGTATATCTCTTCCACTCTCTCCACCGATCTTACCTCTGAAATCAAATCCAAACTGGGATTAAAATAAATTCTTGATAGAATAATCAAATGGAGGGCGCATCATTGCAGTGGTGCGTCCTCCGTTTATTTTTGCTGTAAGTGTGAATGTTACGGTCCAATGTGTGATTTCGTTACAAATCCACGGGCTTTTTCGGTGGCCACGCTTTATTTCTGCTCCCGCGAATAACTTGTTGTAACAGATAGGCGTAAACAAAAATTATGCAAATCTGGAACGGAATTCCAAATTTGCATAAAACAAATGATATGAACAATATCTGGCTATTTTCCTACGGCCTTGGCGGTGGCTTGCACGGTACGGATAACGGCTGTAGAGGAGAATGTGGCACCAGTAACGGCGTCTACCTTCTTGGTGGCTACTTTCTTCAGCGTCAATCCATTCCAGGAAGAAAAGAGCTTGGATTCGTTCACTTTCTTCCAATACTGGGGCGACTCTGTGTTTACTGTGGGGGCCACCGACTGGATGACGCCTTTCTTGTTTACGGCGATAAACAGGGGCGTGGCACCGTTATATCCCTTTATGTCATCGCCGTAGGGATGGGAAGAGTAGATAGTGATGCCGTTTGTGAGCGTCCATACACCGCTTTTCTTCTCCTTGAATTTCTGGCCGCTGTAGCCCAGTGCGTTTAGGTATCTCTCGTTCAGTACTGGCGATTTGTAGCCTCCGCTTTTGGGCTTTTGGGCAAAATTAAACGAGGGAACAAGCATCATTGCGGCTAATAAAAAGGCGGGAATCAGATGGTTTTTCATAGAAGTGGGGGATGTTATGTTAAGGTTGAAATTATTTTTTTGTTTATAGTGGGTCAGGGAAGCGCTGTAACATACAAGTAGGGGCTTGGCAATGGGCAAGGAAAGATTGCTGTTGGGCTGGCCCAGCACAACAACTGTGTGCCGCCGCGCTTTGTAAACGCAAAATTAATGAAAAGCGCGCTTGCGTTGGTCAATGGCGCAATTAAAAGATGTGAAATCTAACCTCTTTCGCGCAAAACTCCTAACTTTGCACGCAGAGCGGGCGAATTTAGTCTCATAGATAGAGAGCGTATGATGCGCATTCCTAAACGCTGGCCATAAAGAACGGAACGCACACATTCTGCAGTCAGATACAGGTCGCGTTTGAGGCAGCAATGCCGGCGCCAATGACATTTCGTCCGCTCCGCTCAATGCTAAAACCTATTATAAATCACGAAATACAAAGATAATATTACAATGAGACGTCTTACTTATTTAGTTTTTGTTATGATTGGCGTGGCCTTGATGACCACATCCTGCAGCGACAGTGAAAATACCTACCATGCTCTGCGCGTTATTTCGGCTTCTACCTCGTCCGACTATGCGCAGCTGTACGCCGACCAGCAGACAGACATCCTAAAAGTGTATTCTACCGACCAATGGTCGGCCACTACGAATGCAGACTGGGTCTGGTTCTCCTCTTCGGGCACAAACTCTATCACTCATGGGGCCACCTATATCACAAACAGGGATTCTATTTACAATACAACCATCAATGTGCAGGCCAATACCACCGGTTCCACGCGGGTAGGCGTGGTGCGGTTCTCCACAAACAAACACAATGTGGTATTGCCCGTTTATCAGGTGGGCTATCTCAATATCACGTCCATTACTCCCGTTTTTTCCGACCCTACCAACCATAATGGCGTATCGTTTACGCTTACGGCTAAAGCCAATGAGACTTCGGCCACCGTTTCATTCTACATCTATCAATCGGCCACTATCACTGCTTCTGCAGACTGGGTGAGCATTCCAAACGAGCGCTTCCTTTCTGGAACGAATACGGCGGAACTCGTGCTTGAGCCCAATACTACAGGGCAAAGCCGTACCGCCACCATCTCCATCGTCAGCGATGGCGGCCCCACCACCAATATCACCCTTACCCAACAGGGGTAAGCGCGGGCGGAGAGGCGTGATGATAAACCGTTATAATTAGAAATCGCAAATTATAGGCTACTTGTGATTTTGATTATGTCGGTCTGTCAGAACGGCCAAAGCAGGGGAAGGACAAAAGTCATCACTATGCCGATAATTATCTGGAGGGGCAGACCCACGCGGACGTAATCCATGAAAGTATAATGGCCGGCTTTCATCACAAGTGCGTTTGGCGGTGTGGAAAAAGGCGAAGCAAAACACATACTGGCGCCCAACGTTACGGCCATAAGGAAAGAATACGGACTTACGCCCGTTTGCTGCGCGGCCACCATCGCTATTGGCGCCATCAATACGGCCGTGGCGGTGTTGCTGATAAACATTGTCATCAAGGAGGTGGTGAAATAGATGCCGGCCAACAGAGCGTAGGAATTTAGACTGCCCAGCGTGGAGACGAGCGACGATGAAACCATGGCCGACACGCCGGTCTTCTCTAACGCAGTGGACATGGGCATCATGGCCGCTATCAAAACGATGCTCTCCCAGTTGATTGTTTTGTAAGCATCGTCCACTTTTCGGAAACAGCCGGTGAGCACTGTGAGCAGGGCCGCGATAACGACGGCAGTGAGCGGAGCCGTCCAGCCCGTAACCATCAATACTACCATCAACAGCATTATCGCGGCGGCAGCGGGCCCCTTATAGTTTAAGGTAACCTTGCTGACAGTCTTATCTGGGTAACCTAAAACCACCCAATTGCGATTTTCGTGATTTAGAGAGAGGAGGTCGTCCCATTGCGCCTGCACCAATAGGACATCGCCGCCGTGAAGCCTTAGGTTGCCCAGATTGTCGTAGATATATTCCTCGCCGCGGCGTATGCCCAGCACATTCATTTTGTATTTTTCGCGCAATTGGGAATTGCGAATCAGTGTGCCCGTTAATTTCGAGGACGGCAACACCACAATCTCGGCCAAACCGATGTCGTAGAAGTCTAACGAGGCGCCCCGCTGCTTCTCCAATCTGTATTCCTTCGCCATACGCTCCATTCCATCGTGCGGGCCCATGAGATAGAGTATGTCGTCCGCCTCCACCACGCTATCGCCCATCACAATGCTTTGGCTTACCTTGCGCACGATGCCGAGGGCGTGGTGAGTCTCGTTTCTTATCTCCAGGAAACTGATGCCAAAGCGCTCTTTCACATCCAAATCAGTTACCTTACTGCCGATGATGCCGCTGCCGGCGGGCACTCGGTAACGATAGAGATTGTTAGTGAGGCCGTATTCCTCTGCCAATTCGTCGGGAGATTTGTCTGCAGCGGTTTTGTTCTTGTTCTTTTGTTTTTTCACAAGTGTCTTGCTCATTGGTAGCAGAAAGAGGATGCCGATAGCTATAACCACCACACCTACGGGCAGAAAAGAAAAAAATGAGAGCGGAGCATAGCCGGCGTCCTCCAGTGTTTCGCTGATTACGAGGTTTGGCGGCGTACCTATTAATGTGAGCATTCCGCCCAAACTGCCTGCGAACGCCAGCGGCATCAACAGGCGTGAACTGCTGAACCCTGCCTGCATTGCCATGCTCACGATGATTGGCATCATCAGCGCCACTGTGCCAGTATTGCTCACAAAAGCACCGATGACAGATGTGGTCAGCATCACCAAAAGAAACGCCTTTGTCTCACTGCCTCGGGCTAAGCTCATCATTTTGTTCCCTGCAGCGCGGGCCAATCCCGTTTGCAAGATGGCGCCGCCCACTACAAACAATCCCGCCATCATTATCACCACAGGCGATGAGAATCCGGCCATAGCTTCCGCCGGAGTGAGGATTCCCGCTATTATCAAAACCACCAAAGCGCACATCGCCACGATGTCGCTGCGAATGCGTCCGTAGATAAACATCACAATTGTGATGGCAAGTACGATAAGAGTTGTTGTCATGTGCGCAAAGGTAGTATGTTTGCGGGTAAAAAGTGGGGCAAAGCTCGTGAAAAAGTTTTTCTCTGCCGCTTATTTGTAAATCCTTGTGGCGGCATGATTACGCCATGGTATGCCGAGCGGAAAAGGGGTGCGGGCTATTTTTTTGCGGGGTGCAGGATTTCTTCATAGCGCTTGGGGTCGGCCAATAGAGTGAGGGCGGCTTTCAGCTGTGGGTCGCGTGTGAGCATATTGCGGATGGCGCCATTATTATAATAATAGCGTTCGCAGATGTCGGTGGCCACGCGGTCTTTCATCAAGCGCTTGTGCTGGAGGAGAAGGCGGGCAATGTTGGGCTTGAGACTGCTTTCCAGAGAATCCAGCAGCTTGTAGCTCGCGCTGTCAGCCTCTTCCGCCTCCAGCATGGAGCGCAACTGTTTGATTGTGTTCAGTGAGCGGTATTCCGGCGAAAAAGAAGAATGGGCCATAGAGTCCACCAAATCTTGATAATCGGCATCTGTGAGTTGGAAATCCTCGGGTTTGGTAATCGTGGGGTGGCGCAGGCAATAGGAGTTGAGCCAATCGAAATATTCGTCGCTGTTAATGAAATAGCCCATGATGGTGGGCACGGTGTCTGGCGCCACTTTCACATCCGGCACGATACCACCGCCATCGCGCACGGGCCGACCGGCCTCGGTATGGAAGAGCGATGTCAGCGAATCGGGCATACGGTAGGCTTCGCCGGTGGAGGTGCGGTGGGAATAGTCGAGGGCCTGAATGCAGCGGCCGGAAGGAATGTAATAGTGGCTGGTGGTGAGCTTGAGCATAGTCCCGCCGGGGAGCTCACGCGTCTGTTGCACCAATCCCTTGCCGAATGTACGCTCGCCGAGGATGACGGCGCGGTCTAAATCCTGCAGTGAGCCACACGTAATCTCCGACGCGGAGGCCGAATTGCCGTTTACCAGTACCACCAGCGGCATCTTCAGGTCTTGGGGCTCGCTCTGGGTGGCGTAGGAGGTGTTGGAGACGGGGTTTTTGCCCTTCATGGTGAGGATTAGCTTGCCGCGCGGCACAAACATGTTTACAATCTTCACAGCTTCGTTGGCCGAACCGCCGCCATTGGAGCGGAGGTCGAAAACGAGCTTCTTCATTCCTTGTTTTTTCAGGGTTTGGAATGCGTCGAGCACGTCCTGCGAGCAATCGGCCGTAAAGGAATTGAGGTAGATGTAGCCCGTCTCGCCGTCAAGCATACCGAAATACGGCACACACGGCATCTGCACGGCGGCTCTATGGACAGGCAAGGAGATGACGGAGTCTACGCCCGGGCGCTTCACGGTAACGGTGATGGTGGTGTTGGGGTCGCCGCGCAATTTCTGGCTCACAGAGGAAGTGTAGGCGTTAATATCCTGTTTCCCGCGCACGCCCAAATCCTTTCCATCGATGGAAAGCAATATATCGCCCACTTTCAATCCAGCTTTTTGCGCGGGATTGCCCTCATAAAGCTGATAGATGACGCAGCGGTCGGCAGCTTTATAATAATGTATGATGGCGCCCACGCCGGCATACTTGCCTGTGATCATCGTGTTGAAATCTTTGGCCGTAGAGGGGGTGTAGTATTCGGTATAGGGGTCTAATTCTTCCAGCATAGCATTGACGGCAGTGGTAATATTCTTCTCGGGATTGAGGGTGTCCACATAAAATTCGTCAAGGGTCTTATACAGTTGGTTGAAGATGCGCAATTGCTTAGAGACATCGCCCAGTTTTTGGGCGGACACACTGCCGGCAATCAGCAGCAGGGTGAGAGTGAGTTTTATCTTGTTCATGTTATTGATTATTATCGATTGTTGTGCCCATAACCTGTATGACATCTGCGGCGAGGGCGGCTCCGCGATCCAGACAGTGGGCCAAATCCTGCCCTTTGATGTAGGCTGCCAAAAAACCGGCGGCAAAGAAATCGCCCGCTCCGGTGGTATCCACCACGTGCTCCACCTTTTTTGCGGGCCGATAGACCAATTCGTCGCCCATCTGCGCCACGGCGCCGTCAGCGCCCAGTTTTACTACCGCCAGAGCCACCTCGCCGGCCAGATTAGCCACCGATTCGCGCGGAGCCAAGCCTGTAAACGCAGTGGCCTCCTCGGGATTGGCAAACAGGATGTCCACATATTCCTCCACCAAGTAGGCGAAGAACTCGCGCTCCTGCTCCACCACATTATAACTGGCCAAATCCAATGCCACCTGCATTCCGCGCTTGTTGGCCACCTGCATGACGTGCTCAATGAGGGCGTGGTTTTGCACAAGGTAGCCCTCCACGTAGAGGATGTCGTAGCCGTCCAGCATGTGCGGCTTTATGTCTGCGGCCTCCAGCGTGCCGCTCACGCCCAAGCAGGTGGCGAATGTCCTTTCTCCGTCGGGAGAGACGAACGTGGTGGCTGTGCCGGTGTGTCCATCGGCCTTTATAATAATGTTGGCGGTATTTACGCCCAAAGTGTCCAGCGCAGTGGAAAAGAAGTGGCCGTTATCGTCGGCCGCCACCTTTCCAATAAATGCCGTTGCCGCACCTTCGTTTGCCAAAGCCTTTATGGTATTTGCAGCTGAGCCTCCGGGAGCCCGCACGATGTCTTCTGTTTTTTTGAGGGCGGACAATGGAAAATCGCTATCCACTAATTGCATGGCGCCTTTCCTTAATCCCAGCCCCGAAAGGGTGGTATCGGTGTCTAAACTCACCAAAATATCCACCAAACTATTGCCAATTCCAATAATTTTCTTCATTAGGTGATATTTTTCTTGCAAAGTTATGGCTTATTTCAAAATTAATCACTACTTTTGCATCGCAAAACAAGCAAGACACCTTCTTTTTCGTCTTCCGCGAGTTTTTTGCAAGAAAAAATACTGCTTCAGTAGCTCAGTTGGTTAGAGCACCTGACTGTTAATCAGGGGGTCGTTGGTTCAAGCCCATCCTGAAGCGCAAAACATCGAGGAGCTAAAGTCCTAAACAGACTTTAGCTCCTTTTTCTTTGTCTTTATATTGCGCTATGGCTCATTACTTTTGTTCTATCGCGCTCTTGTTTTGATATTTGGCGCAATAAAAGGCAAAAATCAGCGCTATTTATGTCGCTAATTCCGCTAAAATACATTAATTTTGCGCGCATAGGAACAAATACGTCCACAAAAAGGGATTTTACGCTAATAAAGACGGTTTTTATACCCACAAAAATGGCTTGTACGCCAATAAAGCCGGATTGTATGCCCACAAAAATGGCTTGTATGCCCACAAAAATGACTTGGAGAGGGTTAAATATCAGACGCAAAGCGATATGGCTGGTTATGAAAGCGGTCATAGGGGTGTGTATGCTGTTGATTTTGTTCTCGCCAATGAGCGCTTTGAGCAGGGATAAGGTCAGCAGCAACTTTATTGGGGGTAAAGGAGGTGCGCATTTCTTCCGCGCGTCATCAGATGAGGCGAGTAAGGGCGCCCACGCGGGGGGAAACGCCACAATTGAGGGAGCGGAAAATCCTGATTTCATCACAGTTTCGTTAGTAACGGCATCGCCGGAAAGGGAGGTCTATTCGGTGTTTGGCCACACGGCCATACGTATGCAATGCCCCACGGCGGGATTGGATTACTGCTTTTCTTTCGCCATGGCCACAGGGATTGGCGGGTATATCGCCTTCTTTTCGGGCAAGGCGGCGGGGGCATTCCAATGCGAGCCCACGAAAGAGTATTTGGAAGCCTACAGAAAAGAGGGGCGCGGCGTGAGGGAGGACACCCTTAATCTCTCGCCAAAAGAAAAGCAGGAGCTTTGGCGAAAATTGGACGAGGAACTGACCTCAGGTGTCCGCCGCCATTTCAATCTTTTGCAAAACAATTGCACTTCGATGGCCATCATCAAGATAGAGAGCGTCTTAAAAGAGAAATACATCGACTTTGGGAAGATGCCGCCGCCCATGTACTACAAAAACGGCAAGGGTATCATGTGGGCTTCGCGCCGTTCGCCGTGGGCGCAGTGGTTGTTTATGACGTTTGTGGGCAGTGAGGCCGACACAGAGTGGCCCGACGAAAACCAATTAAGTCCGGAATTGCTTATCTCGATACTTAGGGGCGCAGTTATCAGACCCATGAATTCCGCGGAGGGCTCGCCTGTGCCGGTAATCGTGGGGAGCACTCGCCAACTGCTGGTAAAAAAGACAGAATATAAGGCTTCGGCCCTTGGGCCGGTGGACTTTTTCGGAGGTTTGCTCGCCGTGGCGATAGTTTGGGCAGTGGGCCGCGCTCTTTATCTAAGAAAGGAAACCGGCGGCGGCTGTTTTCGCGCCACGGAAATCTCGGCGGCAAACCGCAAGGCCACCACCCCAAACAAAATAATCCCCACCGCTCCCCGCGCGCCCCTCTTTCCTTATATATATAAGGT
>CAZQVW010000032.1:0-15372 GCA_964596865.1 uncultured Bacteroidaceae bacterium | reverse complement strand
TTAGTTATTGTTACAGTACTGTTTAGTTATTGTTACAGCACTGTTAACGCAAACTCACGCGGGATTTTTTGAAATTAGCACGCGAATTTTCGGTCTGATGACAAGAAACGTTTTGTTTAGACCTGTAGGGGCAGGTTTTATACCTGCCCGAAAAAATAGCACGACAACATTTTGTAATTCACATCATTAACCGTGTCAAAAAACCGGCGGACAGGAATAAAACCTGCCCCTATCAATTCAACCAATATCTCGCACATATCCACACGCATGTCCAACATCCTCGTTTTTATTGCAACGACTGCCCGCGCTACGGGGCCTTGCTATCGACAAAAACGATAGCGACGATTGAGATAATCGTAATCACACACATTTATTTCCAGCAAAAACAGTAATTTTGCACTCATAACAATCCCTCACCAGCCTTTTCTTTACCCATAGGCACCACTCTCACACGCAAATGGAACTAAGACAATTACGCTATTATATAAAGGTGGCCGAGACTCTGAATTTCTCCATCGCCGCCAAACAACTGTCCATCACCCAAAGCACCCTCTCGCAACAAATCTCGCAATTAGAGAACGAAATGGGCCACCAGCTCTTTCAGCGCAACAGTCATAAGGTGATGCTCACCGAGGCCGGCCAGACCCTCCTGCCCTACGCCCGCGACACGCTCAACAGTGCCAGCACCTGTGTCCAGCGCATGAAAGATTTGGGCGAAATGCTCTTCGGCGAACTGAATATTGGCGTAACGTTCTCGTTTAGTTCCATCGCCACAGAGACCATCGTTACGTTTCTCAAGCAATATCCCCGCATCAAACTGAATGTGGCCTACCTGCCAATGTCCGACCTCCTCGAACGCCTTGTGCATCACGAGCTGGATCTGGTTCTGGCCTTTCGCCCCACCACCCGCAACGACAAGATTGAGAGCCACATCCTGTTTAACAACCGGTTGGCCGTGATTGTGAACGACAGTCATCCGCTGGCCCTGCAAAAGAGCATTTCGCCCGCCAAGTTGCAACAGTATGATTTGGCCCTGCCCACCGCGGGATTGCAGGCGCGCAATGCGCTCGACCGCCTAATAGCGGGCAAGGACTTGAAATACAGGGTGAAAGCCGAGATGAACAATGTGGATATGCTCTTCAAGGTAATCCGCGACAGCAACTACGCCACCGTCCTGTCAGAAAGTACGGTGGTGGACGAGCCCGACCTGCGCGCCATCCCCTTAGACACTCCCAACAACGAGATGGACGGCTGTGTGCACATCCTCAAAAACTCGTACGTCAAAAATTCCGCCCGCCAATTCATCCGATTGCTCACTCAATCCACCACCATCTACAAAAATTCCTTCCTAAACCCGTAGAAGATGGACAATCACTAATTTACAGAGCTAATTCCGCCCACCAATCCGCTGTTTCAGACACAAAAACAGATAAACACAAAAAATGATTATGATGCAGAAATCATTTTTTCCGAGCGCCAACACATTATCCACAAGATTACTGAAGAATTTTTCAAGTACATTTTAATAAAACGCAAATAACGCCAGCATTTTCAAGTGTATTTGATTATTTCCGTTTGTCCCAAATCGGTCATAGGGCGTCATCTGTTGCAATAGCGTGTACAAATAACTGCATATTTGCAGTTTATATTTCTAATAGTGGCCATTAGAAATATGGTAAAAGCAACACTAAAATAGCCAAATGACCAATTTGGGGAATCTTTCCGCAAGGGGCAAGGAGATTAGCCACAATATCATATTTTTGGATTGGATTTATATTGTTATCAATTATTTTTTGCTACATTTGCAGTTGCATTCTGTATTAGCCCGTGAAATTGGGCGAGGCAGAGTGCAGACTTTATAAAAAGAGCGTTTACTTGACGCTTGTCTTTTGCTGTTCGTAATCTCGCAAATTACTTTTAATCGCAAAAGGACAAGACAATAGTAGATGCTCACGGTAGGTATATACTGATACTACGCCATGGATTAGCCATTAGATTTGTATAATGGAGAATCCATGCAAGGCGTAGCTAATATACCACGCGTGGGCTTTCTATGTTGTCCTTCCTTGGCGATTAGGGCAATGCGAGAGCCCAGAACAGCGGGATGGGTAACTGGTGGATCCCACGCTTTTTTGTATCGTCATATTTTCCCCAAAACAAGAAATCTAAATTCCAGCACCGGGATTCTGTTGGAGAAATAAGAAAGGACAGAATCCGGTGTATAAAATCACATGGGATAAAGAAACCGGCGGCGTATTGCTACACACTGCAACTTCAGAGGAAACACTTGGTGTCTCCCCCCGCCCCGTATTCTATGAAGAACTGGATTTATTGGAGCTAAACAAGTTTGGCTGGATTTACCCGCATTGCAAGGAGCCCTTGATGTGGGCTGTGAACAAGCAGTATTGGTATAAGGGGCAACATATATTCGATGTAAAAGGCGCAGACATATACACAGCACCAACAGTAGTGTTTTGCGAAGGCATTACGCCAATGAAATTAGAGGCGGTAAATGTAGATGCTATGCTCCGAAAGAACTCCGACCTCATGTTTGTTTTGGAAAACGAGGCCATCGAGTTTATACGCGACACATACACTGCATACACCAAAGCAAACCGCACTTACTCTCTAACAAAAACCAACCAACTGGACTACGAAGCCCTGGCCTCACGCGCGGAGAAAAAGAACAGAGAGAAAATGGCCGTGGTGAAGCAAGATTGCGATTCTTTTGATGTGATGCCATTGACAACAGCGCAAAAGGAGGGCAAGCGAGTGCTCCTTTCCACAAAGATAGATCGCTTCATAGCCTCGTTTTCAGGAGGCAAAGATTCACAAGTCGTTTTAGATTTGTGCACACGCGCCATACCTCCAACAGCCTTTGAGGTAATTTATAGCGACACTGGCTATGAACTGCCCTCATCCTTAGAGCTTTATGCCGAAGTACAGAAATTCTACAAGGAAAAATTCCCTTCGCTGAAATTCTCTACCGCTCGCAACCACGAATCTGTCCTAAACTACTGGGACAAAATAGGTACACCCAGCGATACACACCGCTGGTGTTGCACAATTATGAAAACGGCACCCTTGTATAGGACGCTGAAGGTGGAAGGCAACAAACAAGCCCGAGTACTCACATTTGATGGCGTACGCGCAGAAGAATCCACTCGAAGGAGCAACTACGCAAGATTTGGAAAAGGCAAACATACTTTTGTTTACAACGCCCACCCCATTCTAAAGTGGAATTCCGTTGAAATATTCTTGTATCTATTTAAGTATAAACTACATGTAAATTGTGCATACAGAAACGGGAAAGCTCGCGTAGGCTGTTTGATTTGTCCTTTTTCGACCTCTTGGGATGATATGATAACAAAAGTAACATATCCCAAAGAATTAGCGCCATTTGAACACAAGATTAGGACATATGCAAACCAAATTCAACTTGCGGATTTTAATACTTTCATGCGAGAAAGGAGATGGAAACTGAAAGCTATCGGAAATAACACACAGCATTATCCAAATATTACGTTTAAGGCTACTTCCTCGTCCGTTAACTTTGAAGCCCAGATACAGAATGCATGGAACTCCATTTGTGTTTGGCTTCCGGCCTTATGTGAAATCACGATTAGAAATACAAAAGTAGGTATTTCTGGAGAACTACATTACAAAAGCAAAACTTATCGATACGAAGTCTCAGAAAAAGACAATATCACCGATTTCAAAGTTTACGACAAACCGACAAATGACTTGATTTATTTACTTAGGCGATTGATATACAAAACTGCATATTGCATTAGTTGCGAAGCATGCGAAGTTGATTGCCCAACCGGCGCACTTACCATTGCGCCAAGTGTATCTATAGATAAAAACAAGTGCATACATTGCCACAAGTGTTATGAAACACACGACAGGGGGTGTATCGCTGCAGATTGTATACGTATGATTAACGACACAGAAAAGAAATTAAACGCAAAAGTCCAGGGTTATAAAACTTTCGGACTTAGGGACGAATGGGTTGAAGAGTTTTTCTTGAATATTGAAGATTTTTGGAAAGACAACTCATTAGGAACGGCTCAAGTTAATGCTTTTAAGGCATGGCTACGAGATGCAGAAATAACAGATAATAAGAACAATATTACCCCATTAGGGATGACTCTAAAATCAATATACAATTACAATCCAATATTATTTTGGGAGCTAGTATACATAAACTTATCATACCATTCTTTTATTGTAAAATGGGTGTGCAATAACATAAAAAGAGGAGAAACTTACAGCAAAAAATACATAAAAGAAAAAATTTCCAATCAGGGATTTACAGGTTCACTTTCAACAATAGAAAATGCCGCAGCAGCATTTGTTGATCTTGCAAAAAAGAGCCCCATAGGAGAAGACCTATGCCAAGGAATTCTTAAAGATAAAGAACTTGTTCGAGAAGCATATGACGACTTGAGTATAGAAGCTATTGCTTATTCTGTTTACAGATTTGCAAAAACACGCGATTTAAATATGATACGCGTTTCCGATTTCTATAACCCAAATGAAAGTCACGGTGTATTCAAAGAGTTTGGTATCTCAAAAGAGACTTTATTAAGAAAGCTACGCTACCTTAGTTCGGAGAAAAATCGCGTGCTCATCGCCGAATTGACAATGGGGTTAGACCATATTACATTACGTGAAGACTTAACACCACTAAACGTCATTCAGCTATTAACCAAGTAATCCTTTTTGCATAACTCATAAGCCATGGCAACAAAATATAGCGACATCATAAAACTGCGTAGCGGCAAGGCTGCATATAATATCGCAGACGAGAAGACCGGCGAATGGACATCGTTCATACCAAACGAGCAATTCAACAGTGTGCTCAAGACAGTCTTAAGGTCTGTTTGGAACAACAGCATCGACAACCACAAATCATTTTGGATAAACGGCACTTACGGCACAGGTAAAAGTCACGCTGTGGCCGTAATAAGTCATCTGCTTGGCGACAATGTAGATGATATTAGAAATTGGGTGGATTATGAATACGGCGACGAGAAATTTGAGGCTATGCGCACGGCCTTATATGAGTTGCGCAAAGAAAAACGCCTGCTTACCGTCAATGTCTACGGACTGGCGGTAATGAATCACCCACTGGACTTGGCATTGGTATTGCAGAAAGCCGTAAACACTGCGCTAAAGAAAAAAGGGATAGAATTGCATGTTGCCACGGATTTTGAAAGCCTCATACGCCAGATAGATCAAAACCGAAGTATGTGGGAGCAGATTATAAACGAGCACCCTGCCCTGTCGTCAATAGCTCCGACGCCGCAAAACCTTATAGACAATCTAAAGAAGGAAGATTTGGCCACATATCATAAGATTTCTGACACACTTCGCGAAGCTCACCTTGATGTTCGGCTGGATAACGATAATATAAAAGACTGGCTCATTGAAATCCAGAACAAATTGTCAGAAATGGGCACTTACAACGGGCTTCTGATTGTGTGGGACGAGTTTACAGACGTCATGACCAGCGCAATAGGCATTCCTGTACTTAAAGAATTGCAGGACATAGCAGAGAGATTTGCCAACAGCGAAAATAATTCTTACCTTTTCCTCATATCCCATCCCTCTGCCTTCAACAAGATGGGCAGCGATCAGATGAAGCAAACCGATGGCCGGTATTTCCGTATGAAATATAATATGGAGCCCATCTCTGCATTCAAAATCATGTCGCGAAAGTTTGAGATAATAGACAAAGTGCGGCATCAGGAAATATGCAATATGTTTTATTCGCTTAACCCTGAACTAATCGCAAAATTCACTTCCTCAAGCAACGACCTAAAAGAAACAAAACAAGACCTTTACAACCTCTTCCCTCTTCATCCAGGGACAGCCAATCTTGCCACCTATTATGCCACAGTGGTGGGCTCGTCCAGCCGCAGCGTCTTTGAGTTTTTAGGACAAAACGATGCGATAACAGAATTTCTAAATAGCGAAGAAAAATTTATAAACCGCGAAACAATCACGGCAGACTACCTTTGGGATTATGTGCTAAAGGTTTTTCAAGAAGACATTGCAAATTTCGGCGTCGTTACAGAAAGATACAACTCCTACAGATTGCAAGTGGAAAACGAGGGCCCCGCTTTCTCGGCCGTATTCAAAGGTATTTTGCTACTTAATGCTTTCAACAATGTGTCAGGAGAAAACAACAACGGCCTTGTAACTCCATCGGAAGTAAACGTCAAAAGCCTGTTTGCTGGCACACAATATGAAGAACAGGTAGACAACGTGCTGGATTGGCTAAACAAAGAAAGTATAATCCAAAGGGCGCCCGGAGGAATTTTCTCCGTACAATTTTCCGCTTTGCCTTCGGGTGAGATAGAAGACAAGAAGAAGGAAATGCGTCTGGTCCAGTTCAAATATACACATCAGATTTTGCAATTCACGGATACAGCCACCAATACATTCAAGACCCGATTTATGCAAAAGGTGATTCGCCCGTATGAATTTGGCTTCTTCTCTGACGAGCAAAATGATTCAACACTTAAAAACAGAATTAAAAACGGCAGAAAGAACGCAAAAGGCAGCGCTCTGTACATTGCCCTGCTGATGGCGCGAAACAATGAAGAATTGTCAAAACTAAGGACATTCGCAGACACCTGCGCAACCGATGATGCAGACAAAGACCTTAAGAACATTGTGTTTATTGTTTTCGATGAAGTCTTTTCCGATACCAATTACGAACGCTTCATTGAGTTTCAAGCCAACTATGCGTGCGCCAATGCCCATGGATTTTTGGATCAACAGACCGTTCACCGCAACCATGCCATCGGGATGATTAAGGAATGGATGGACACCATTCTGCGTGGCAACGCCACCATCTACATTAACGGCTCTGAAAAGCAGCCAACACCAGTGAAATTTCTTTCCAGCATTATCAACTCTGCCGTGTCTCCCGTGATATTTCCCTATGGGCCCGACACTGTGGAAAAACTGCGACAGAAAGCTCCTTTCACGTTTTGGAAACAGCAAAATTCAAAGCAGATTGTCAGAGCATTTCTCTTTGCAGACAGCAAATCCGAATTACAGGAATTATCAGGACAAATGCGCCCCATTCTATACCTTATACAGGATTGCTTAGACGACAACATGCAATGGAAGCCCGATATTCCTGCAGAACATCCTTTCAAAGTGGTATTCGACAAAATCAATAACACCATAAAACATGCCGACAAAAGCCTGCTTTTCAATTTTGATGACAAATTCTCTTTTTTGAGCAAGCCGCCCTACGGATTGTATGGGAGTTTTAGCGCCATGGCTATGGTGGCATTTGCGTTAAGGCCCTGGGCCGGAAAGATTTTTGACACTCAAGGCAAGCCGCGCGAAAAGAATGCTATGACAGACGACATCTGCTTGCTTTTCAAGGTTTGGGATGACAAGGTATCAAACAGCAAACTGAATTTCAAATTCCAGACTCCGGAAGAGGGCAAACTATGTAAATCGCTCATCGATCTGTTTAAGTTAAGCGACAAGGATAATAAGTACCACGACATATCAAGTTTGAAAGATGCCAGATACGCAATCACTGCAGACTTTCTGGAAAAGAAAGATGCACCTTTGTGGTCTATCAAGTATGCGCCTAATTCAGTATTCAGCAGTTTGCCCATTACCGCAACTATCACAGATAGCATTAAAAAATTGATAGACGACATTGTGCAGATTTGTCAAGAAACCGAGCTAAGGAATCCCGCCCTTGTTAATGAGACACTTTCACTCATTAACGAGCAACGCTATGACATGAAAAATATCCTAAACGTGGACGCGGCATTCTCCGAAGGATTTAATTGCTTCCTAAAAGAAATTGAGTTTGTCTGCATAAAGGACAATGAACTAAACGAGGCAAAACAATATATAAAGCAACACTTACAATCGTCAGTAGGATATTGGACGGAAGACGAAGTAAAAACTGCAGCAAAAAACTGGCGATTGGAAAAACAGAATCCATCCAGCGGGGGTGAAGATGACGACGTGCCTGGATCACCAACCGACACAACTTCTGGAAAAGACGACAGTAATCCTGCTGGTGCAAACAACCTGGAAGAAAAAAGGCAAAAGGCTAAGAGCCACATTGCCAAGATAGAAACATTGAGCGATGCCATAGCATTGCTGGATAAAATCTGCGCTTTAGCAGACGAGCGGTTATTGGACGAAATAAACATGTAAGGCTCTATGTACAAAGATTTTACATCGTTGGATAATCTTTACAAGGAAATAGACCTTGATAAGAATTGGCAGGGAGCAGAAAGCGGGTTACGCAATCGGTATCCACTCAGATTTGTTCTGTTTGAAAACTTTAGCGACTTCAATAGCTTTGTTCAAGAATGTTCCAATCACAACATTTTTGTTCAGAATATGGAGAAATGGCTTCCCAACGAGTCTGATGATGTTTTGATAACCTATTCCCAGCTTGCAGAACAGTTTAAGACATACATAAAAAGCCTGCCTACAAACGATTATGTCATAGCTCCTTTTTCCGAAATTGCACGATTTTATGACAACAACAATTACAGCGAATTTGACTCCCTTGTTCGAACAATACGCTTAATAGAATCGCCTGAAGAATCCCAAAAGCAACATCAGCGAATCTACCTACCCATAATCGGCATGCAAAACAAGATGAGCAAATTCTTTTCCGACCCAAACATCAACATTTGGGAATACAAATGTGAAACGGGTAACGAATTGTATACGCTCATATTAACTAACGGGACAACATACGGCGTACAAGGATTAGAAGACAAATTTTCAGTGTGCCATAATATGCGCGAATGGATTTCGCTATGGCAAGACAGCAACAGTATCCAAAACAAAATTATTTGCTCGTCAAAAACAATCTACAATAACGCCCACTACGCACAGCCAGACAACGCTTTTCAATATTGCATTTGCGGAAATGCTTACGAGTTTCTCTCCAAAGGGTTGGGATATAATTTTGGCAATATCGCTATCAAGGATAGCGAAATGCAATACTGGGAAAAACTTGCATCTTGCGTTGATGTAGACAACTTTGATTTTGAAGATTTTGTCTGCGATTACTTCAACACAAGGAATCTATGCAACATTCACGTGTTCACACAAATTTGGTTTGAGCACAACGATGTATTTTCACGCTGGCTGATTAAGACTTACTACATAGAAAAACAAGGAAATGGCACATATTTATCGCAAGTATTGCTATTATGCAAAAATTTGTCTACACCGGAATTGTTCTCAAACTTAGCCACGCATATCTTTAACGAGAACGTTGATGACAAGGCTATTATGCAAAGACAACTTCTTCTGAACGAAGCTAAAAAGCATAACGTTATAATAACGGAATTGGCAGAAACAAAAATGGCAGCCAAACTATCCGCCATTGCGTCCAACCCAGAACGTGGGTATCTAAACGCGATGAAATATATGACTTGCCTTACTAATTCAGAACGCCTTTTAATGACCAAATGGCTTGGAGAAGGTCTCATTAATCGAGATGCTATTCGCGAACTATTCCCATCTCTCTACGATTACACCGCTCAATTTACAATACCCGTTGACGACACAGACAATTGGATTAGCACCTATATAGAAGAATATATCAAATCTAAGATTTCTAATTGGCCAACAAAAGCATTAGAAAACATTCTTGCCGAAAAGAATTCAAACGAAGTGAGTTTTAACAACTGGCACAACCATTTCAAAACTGTAAAGACTTTTTTGTATAACCGTAAAGACATCGATGTGTTTTATTGGATAGACGGCTTAGGGGTAGACTGGATACCATTTATCAAAAAGATTATTGAACAGCATATAACCGATGGCGTCTATCTCAATGAAGTCTATGTAGCCACAGCAGAGCTACCCACCACTACAATAATCAACAAAACAAAGTTGGAAGAACTCTCTCAGCAGGGGCTAAACAAAATTGGAGACATTGACACATTTGCTCATTCGCAAAAGAAATACCCACAATACATTGTTGATGAACTTGAAATGATACAGGACACTATAGACCACGTTCTTTCGCAATACAACGGCAAGAAGATTGCTTTCATCTCGGATCACGGGATAAGCTATCTGGCTCAATTTGGAAAGGGCCTCAATCTCGCTGGCATAACCCCAGATCACGGAGGAAGGTGTGCCTGTTGGAATGAAGGAAAAGCACCGCATGACGGCAACTATATTGTTCTTGGCGATAATAAAACAATATGTAGTCTTTCACATAATTCTCTTTCAACTAAAACACCAACCGGACAAGGCGCACACGGAGGCGCTTCTCCTGAAGAAGTTTTGGTACCGATAATTATAGTATCCGGGCAGAAAAATCCATCAAATTACACTGCTACAATACTAAACAACGAAATCACAGCTTCAAGCCCAATTGTTAGATACTTGATTAAGGGCCTAAGCTCTATAGATACCCCCACCCTTATTTATAATGGAGCTGCTTACTCTTTACACAAAATCAATGTAGACACTTACGAGAGCGAGCACTTGCATTTAGTTGAAACCGCAAAAACAATAACATTGAAAATAGGAAACTTTCAACAGTCAGACCCTGTTGAAATAAGGACTGGCGCTGAAGAAAATGATCTATTCGATTTCTAAAACATGGACACTAACATTTCAAATAAAATAAGGGAGCAGTTCCCCTCTATGGTTATATTCAAAGACCCCTCCGCAGCATCAAGTTTATTTGCAGGAAGAAATCTACCTTCATTCGTAAAAGACTTCATCTTGAAAAGATACATCAAAGAAGATGGTTCTATTGACAGGGGTAGTCTTACAGATTTTCTCGATAAAGTTATTCCACAGAAACAAACTGAAGTTAAAGACCGACTGTCATCAGGCGAAGAATTAACTTTGCTCACAAGATTTGTTATTTACATCGATATAGTAAAAGGGATAAGACGATTCGGCATTCCTGATCTGGGTATTAAAATAAACGAAGGGCAAATTCCCGAATATGTCTACAAACAACATAAGGGAGAATTAGTAGATGGAGAAAAATGGGGAATTATCAAACTTTCTGTCCTTCCTGATGTGGATGGCAAGAAGAACCACGTGGAGATGGTGGATTATAAAGCCTTCAAACCTTATAGATCTGTAGACATAGACTATTATCGCTCCGCTCGGAATGCGTTTTCCACACAAGAATGGATAGATTTCCTTCTTTCTGCTATGGAATACGACCCTGCAGGATTTGCAAACACAACACAAAAAATAGAATTTCTAACACGTCTTTTAATATTTGTTGAGCCAAGATTAAATGTAATTGAACTCGCACCTAAAGGAACAGGTAAGTCTTTTGTTTTCGGCAATCTATCAAAATACGGATGGCTGGTTAGCGGAGGTAAAGTTACACGCGCAAAACTCTTTTATGACAAGGCAAAACAACAGAACGGTATCATAAAGAACCACGACTTTACAGCCTTTGACGAAATCCAGACCATCATATTTCAAGAACCCGCAGAAATTCAGGCCGCACTCAAGTCTTATTTAGAATCAGGCAAGACCACTATTGACAACAACGAGTTTACATCTGAATGCGGCTTAATGGTTATGGGCAACATTCCCCTAAACAGCCAACATCGCCCACTTAACTTTAGATATTTCGACTCACTGCCACTGTCTTTTAGAGAATCGGCATTATTAGACCGCTTCCATTGCTTTATTGAAGGTTGGCACCTTCCTCGAGTAAACAAAGGAATGATTTACAAAGGTTGGACTGTTAATGTGGAATATTTCTCTGAAATCTTACATGCACTTCGTACACAAAACATATATGGATTAATTTTTGATTCTATTGTGGGCTGCGATAAAAACACAGATACTCGCGATTTCAATGCAGTAAAAAGAACCACAGTTGCCTACATGAAGTTATTGTTTCCGCAATGGATTAACATTAACAATGTAAACTTATCTGATTTTGAAACATATTGCTTACAACCAGCCGTATATCGCAGAGGCATCATTAAAGAACAATGCCATTATATTGACGAAGAATTCAAGACCTCCATGCCAAACTTTTGGGTTAAAAAGCAAAACACATCGGCTACGTCATTTATAGGAAATGTCGCACAATAGTAATATTAGAAGACAATTTTGACGCAAAAACAGAGATTGTTTTTCATAATGGGAGGGAATTATGGAAAAATGTGTAATTTTGTAGCCAATCATAATCAACAGTATTCAAACACCTTAGATTTAACTTTCACCTTATGAAAAAATTCTACTTACTCCTGCTGATGGTAGCGGCAATAATCCTGCCGCAAACATCGAGCGCTGCGGGATTCACCGCCAGCACTGCCAACAACGAAGTATGGTATTTTCTAAAATTTGCCCAAGGAGAATTAGTGGTCTCCTCAAACGGCGAAGGACAAGTGTGCCGCTCGGCCTCTCCCCGCACCCGTAAATCCCAGTTGTGGAAACTGACCGGCGATGACACCAACGGCTATCAGATTACCAACCAACTTGGCCTTAGCCTCACTTATACCGGCACCGCCGAGGGCGACACCATCAAAGCCGTGGCCACTCCCTCGGCCAACTATCTGTTTGCCGTTGCCCAAAGCGGCAACAACTTTCTCATCACGCCGAAGAGCAATACCGGCCAGGGGCTTAACTGCTGGGGCGGCATGAACGCCGGCAACGCCATCCGCCTCTATCGTTCCAGCGACCGCAACGCACCGATAAGCCTCGTGGCCGACACCGTCTACGCAGCCGCTGCCCAACTGCCAATTATCCCCTACCCTGCCTCTCTTACGCGCGGTACGGGCACATTTACCCTTAGTTCAGACATGAGCTACGCCGACCTCTCCGACAATGACAGCGTGGGGCGGCTCATCATCAAGTTTGCCGCCGACCTAAACACCGCCAGCGGCGGCACAATCGGTCTCAAGAATTCCTCCGACCAAACCGGCACTATCACATTCACGAAAAACCCCAGTTTGGCTCGCGAAGCCTATAAGCTCAATATCGAGGCCACGGGCATCAGCATCGAGGCGTCTTCCTACTCCGGATTTCTCTATGCCCTCACCACCATCAAGCAGCTCCTCCCGCGCGAAATCTTCACACTGAAAGCCAACGCACAGGCCAATTGGTCGCTGCCCGTAGTGTCCATCGAGGACTATCCCGACATGCAGGTGCGCGGCTTCATGCTGGACGTGGCGCGCCACTTCTTCACCATAGACGAGGTGAAGAAGCTCATCGATGCCGCCTCTGTTTATAAGCTCAACCGCTTCCACTGGCACCTCACCGATGACCAGGGCTGGCGCATCCAAATTCCCGAGTACCCCCGCCTCACCGAAGTGGGAGCCATCCGCAAACGTTCTCTTACGCTCAACGCCGTGGGCAACCTCAATTTCTATGACGACACCGAATACGGCCGCGGCTGTTTCTATACCCTCGAGCAACTGAAAGATGTAGTAAACTACGCTAAAGAGCGCGGCGTGGAAATCCTGCCGGAAGTGGACCTCCCCGGCCACATGGTGGCAGCCATCACCTCCTATCCTTGGCTCTCATGCGATTCCACGCAGGCTTATAATGACAGTTACAAGCCCCTCGGCACGCCCAAGGAAGTACGCGTCAATGCCGGCGTGAGCCGCGACGTCCTCGACGTGTCTAAGGACACCGTTATCTCGTTCCTCAAAACCGTGCTCGGCCACGTGGCCGATGTGTTCCCGTATCAGTACATTCATATCGGCGGCGACATTACATCAAAAACATCTCTACGGGCAAGACCCTTGTCCTCGGCGCGGCCAATAGCAACGCCACCCTCTCATCCGCTGATTCCACCGCCATCGTCATCCGCCCCGCGCTGAAAGCCAGTCAGAAATACACATATATTCCTGGCGTAGTGAACCTGCGCGGCGCCAACGGCGTGCTCTATGCCCAGTCCAGCGGCATCACCGTTGTGGGCACCGACTCCACTCTCTGCTGGCCCGGCACATGGCGCATTCGCGAAATCACGGACTATTCCGCCCAGCTCCAAGGACTGGTAAATAAGGCCACACGCATCATCGCCGAAGCCACTCCGGGCGAGACCGGTCAGCCCACCCACGAGGCCGTAGACTTCCTGCAAAACAGTGTGCTCACACCAGCCTCCGCCGCAATCTCACAAGGCAATGTGAGCAACGAGACCTACAATTATTATGTAAACCTCTATCGCACCTACACCGAGATGCCCGTAACCTCGGTGCTCAGCGGATTGAGCGAAGATTACTATTACCTCATTCGCAACGCCTACCACGCCGGCAAGTACGCTATCGGCAACGCTTCTAATCAGGTAGTCCCCGCCGATGCCGGTACCACCGACTTCTATAAATGGCAGATAAAAAAGAACGCAGACGGCACAGTATCGCTCATCAACAAGGGCACCGGCACTTCCGCATACGTGAACAGCGACAATAGCGACCAGCGCGTTCTATTAGGCAACAGCTACAATTGGATTTTGGAGGAAATCACCACCGACCTCGGCAGTAGCGGCATCTCCATCGAGAGCGGCCAGCACACCAACGGCTGGTATACCAATCCCTCCGCGTGGCAGTATATCCTTCTGAAGGGCTACAACTGGGGCGCATCCATCTGGACATTCGAGCGCACCAATGAGGCCGTGGACGACATCACCGCCATCAACTCCGCCACCATCAATCCCGCTACCCCTGCCGCCGCCTCCACTGCAGCCATCTACGACCTGCAGGGCCGCCGCATCAGCGAGCCCGCCCGCGGCATCTATATCCAGGGCGGCAAGAAGTATGTGAAGTAGGACAGAAGATTATGATAATCAGAATGATGCACAAACCCCATCATTCTAATAATTCAAAATCAAGTACCCTAACAAGGTTTCCTCACAGGGTTTCTAACGAAACACTCTATGAAGTACCTTAACCGCCTCTACAAAATACCCTAACTGGGTATTCTTACGAAAAATAGCCACGAATTAAGCGCGAATTTCTCAGGGATTTTTCTGATTAATCGCATTTAATTCGTGGCTTTTTTGTTTTTGTATGTGAACAACAAAGGACGGGAAAGAAAGGGAATGCCTTGTTATTTCGCATGCGAGTTAAAGCACGCCAAAATTTTCTTTCCCCAAATTTTAAGACCCTCGCAAAACCCTACCTTTTCGGCTACATCCATAGAAAATGCGCGGAAAGGCCGGCTTTTGTCCACTTTATTCTACTTTTCACCCACCTTATTCGACTTAATGCCCGTCTTATTCGACTTATCACCCACTTTATTCGACTTTTTACCCATCTTATCCAACTTAATGCCCACCTTATTCGATTTTCTCCCGAGAAAGTTTGCGTTCACAGTGCTGTAACAATAACTAAACAGTACTGTTAAGATAATGTT
>CAZQVW010000031.1:0-15495 GCA_964596865.1 uncultured Bacteroidaceae bacterium | reverse complement strand
ATTTTGTTTGTCATTTCTTGGTTCAACGTGAAATTCTGTGTATTTTTGCGCGGTAATAAATTTCCTTCTGAAGAATATATCTTAATTCCTAACTTTAATTCTATGAAAAAAGTTTTACTTTTCTTTGCTCTCATAACGTTAGGAGCGCTATGGAGCAACGTGGACGCCCGCTGGGTGATTGGCGATCGCAAGACCGCCTCGCAAATCAAGGCGGGAGACACGGTCGTGATTGAGCAGTCCAGTAGAGCCTCATTCCGTGGCTATTACCTTCAGGCTGCCAATGGTCACAATGGCGTGGAGGTGTTAGAAGGCCTCGGCGCTACTGATGCCTCTATCATCGCTGTAGAGGAAGGCCCCGTAGATTTGCGTACCGGCGCAAATACTGTTTACCTGAAATTGTTGAGCACCGGCCGTTACATCGGTAATAACTTAAGCTGGGATAATGGCCCGGGCACTGCCATCGATCCTGCCGACGCTGCCAATTTCCAAATCTTGGATTGCGCCCAAGACATCCCATGGTCTAACACTTATGCTTGGGATGACTATGAGATAGGCAAGTTGCGCGAAGGCATGACGGGCGATGAAGTGTCTAACTGGCGTTCCAATACCAACGAGGGTGGCCGCGGCTCTGATGCACAGTCGGTTGGCTTCTCTTATTCGCCTGATGAGACCAGCTTCGTCTACCTGTCTTACTGGTATGCCACAGCTCCTGGCGCAATTATGTGGCGTTATACTGACACAAACCAGTGGAATGTGTATAGCGCAACCTATCAGAAATCCTTGCGGGACGACCTCACTGAGCTTATTGGTGTTTATACCGCTGCTGGCGCTACCGAGTTTACCGGTGGCAAAGACCCTGGATTCTACAACCAAGATAAGGCTGACGCTTACGAGGCAGCATTGGAAGAGGCGCTGGTGATTTCCGCGACCCCCAACCTTAGTGATGAAGAATACCAGAACGCTATCGACAAACTCAAGAACGCTCACGATGCAGTGGAGCTGGCTCAAAATCCCATCACCGAAGGCTATTATTATATGGTGAGCGCCTTCGATGAGTTCCAGAACAACTTTAATGTGGAGAAGGCCACTTACGTAGATGGCCAGGACAAGAAGTTCCGGTATCGCACATTCGATGAGAATAATGTGGACTTTGCCTTCAAGATAACGCCCACAGCCACCGAGAACGAGTACTATATGCAGAGCTACGCCACAGATTATTATCTGGGCAACACTCATGTTTGGTATAACGCCTCGCCCGACATCACTATCGACCCCGAGGCTCCCCAGCATCTGCGCGTCCGCTTCACCGGTATGTGGTATATCGGTAGCCAACTCTGGCACGGCACTTCCTACACCCCGTATGGCAGTTCTGCGCCCGTGGCCAAGGATGATGCCGGCAATATCACCACTTGGGGACAGTGGACTGACGCCTGCACTGAAACCAACCACTCCAATCTTTGGTATCTGCGCCGCATTAGCGACGACAAAATGGCCCTCTTTGCCGAACAGAAGGCTCAAAAACAGAGGGATATTGAACTTAATCAGCTCATCGTTGATGCTAAGGACCTGTATAGCAAACTCTTTGTCTATAAGGTAGACTACAGCAAGCCGCTCATCACCCGCGCCAGCGGTGGCTACGGCACAGACCCCGATGCCGATGCACAGGTTTCCTTCTCCGCCGTTCGCAGAGATGGAATCGACCAGTCGGATCAGTATAAATTCCTTATCGATAACGACTCCACCACCTATATTAAGGGTAATAACTACATCAATGTGAAGTTGGACGAGCCCAAGAAGTTCGTTACCATTTATATTGGCAAGCGTGGTTCCACAGTTCAGTATCCTAACGGCGGTACTTGGGGACAGCAAGAGCGCCCCAGCTTGATTAGCGTCTATGGCTACAACACCCTCGATGGCGACACCATCTATGGCGCCCCCATCGTAAAGGAGCTCACCGTGGGTACCACCATTGCTCCCGATGAAGTGTCCGTGGCTTTTGATAAGGAAGTAAACCGCGTGGGTGTGGAGGTTGTTAAGAACAACAACGGCGTGTCCGGCGCATTCACTATCGGTGCATTCCAGCTCTATGAGACAGTTATCGATTCCGCCAAAGCTCAATACATCACTGCAGCCGGCTTGAAAGACAAGGCCGACGCAATGCTGGCTTTGGCAGACGAGAAGCTGGCAGTGGTGAACGCTGGTACCACCACTGATCAGGATCTTCAGCAGCTGACTGAGGCCATAAATGGCGTTCGTGAGCTGTTTGCCGATTCCACCACCCTGCTGGCCCTCATCTCCCAGGCACAAAATCTGGCTAACACCACACCCGTAGGTTCCGCTCTCGGCGAAATCAGCGATGCAGACGCATCTGCCACCCTTTTGGCCGCTGCTCAAAGTGCACGCACCCTCGGTCTGGCCGCCAATGCCACGAAAGCCGACTTTGACAATGCTGTTCAATCTCTTACTGCCGCTATCAAGGCCTTTACTGACGAGATCAGCACCTTTGAAGAAGGCAAATGGTATTATATCCTCAATGCCGACAAGACAGAGGCTTCCACAAAGGCAGGCTTGGCCCTCTATATGAGTGGTTCCAACAGCAATTCTCAAGTGAAGGTGGGTAAGGTTACCGATGGCAACCCCGAATACACCTATGATCCCTACTCCATGTGGCGCTTTGTGAAGGCCGACAGCTCTTCCTACTACATCCAGAACCTGGGTACGGGCTTCTATCTGCCCGCAGGCGCTGTGGCAAACAACAACGTAATCCAGAGCTTAAAGGGTAAGGCCTATGATGTGAGCTTCGCCGGCAATGGCGCCTTCACCCTCACTCCGAAAGTGTCTAATTCCCGCTCAAACGTGATTGCTGCCAAGGGCGAGAACGCAGTCTACATGGCTTCCGGCAAAGCTGACTCCACTACATGGAATTTTGTCTACGCCGATCCCGACGCCTTGGAATATATCTCCATCAAGGACTTTAGGAACAACTCGATGGACATCTTCGCCCTGCCGTACAACGTAAGTATGCTGAATGATCTTAATGAAGATTGCCACCTCTACGGTATCCGCAAGATGACCCGCGACTCCCTCACCGACATCACCACCATTGAATTCTATGAGAAGGAAGAGGTGGCCGCTAACGAGCCCGCATTCTTCGTGTTTGGCGATACCAAAAATGAATCAGAGGATATGGAGCTCCTTATCCCCTTCCCCACCGAGGTTTCTGACTCGCTTATCCCCGAAAACGGTATCTTTGGTATGCTTAGCTCCATGCATGCTGACGCAGGTACTGCTCTGGCTGGCGGCAGTAAGTTGGAACTCGTAGGCGAGGGTGGCACCACCATCGGTGCTCACACCGGTATCATCGATCCTAAGTACTATACAGGTGAAGTAACCGGCAAGGAGACTGCCTTAACGCTCGAAATCAAGGGTCTGGTTTGGCCTAACACTCCCGTTGTGCCCACCAACAAGGCTGATGTCAATAACGATGGTATCATCAACGCTGCCGACATCGCAGTGGTCTACAATTATATCGCCAACGGTGAGCAGAGCGGTTACACTCTCTCGCAAGTGGACGTGAACGGCAACGGTAGTATAGACGCCAGCGACGTAGCCACCATCTACGCCCAGATTGCCGGTGGTGATGCCGCCAGTAAAGCGTTTGTAAAGAGCATTCTCAACCTGTTGCAGAAATAAAAACTCCTGTTGCAGAAATAAAAACAAATCCTGAATAGGATACCTTTATAAAAAGCCCCGCAGATTTCGTGTCTGCGGGGCTTTTTTGTTTGCGATAATTCGGATTGTTGCATTATCGGGCGCCAACAAATTGAAAATCGCTTGTGGATAACAGAAAGTGTTGGGCGCGATACAAAAAGAGGCTGCTGAAAAAGTCCTACGCTGTGTAATTCTTGGTGTCCGGTAAAACAATAACGCGTTTGTATTGACCATGTAGGGGCGGATCAGCCGCGTAGCGGCGTGTTTTTCCGCCCGACAACCGGAACGGTTGAAAATCATTGCCTTGCGTTCTTGCCCTGACGGGAATTCGGGCGGATAACCGCCACTCCATTCCAAATAAATTTGTCGTGGGGACTCCGGACACGGCATTGCATTCGCAATGCCGCGTCCGCCCCTACTTTCAATCAATACATTGTGTATATGTAAAAGAGTTTTTCAACGGTCTCAAACTAAAACTGCCCCGAAATAATTTATTTCGAGGCAGTGGAAAGGGGTGTATCAGAGCGGAAAGATATTGTTTCTGCGCAGGTGGACGTTGCCTTTGCGCAGACAGGCGTAGTTTCTGCGCAGGCTAATGCTTCTTATGGGGGACATAATCCGCATCGGCGAGGTTGTTGAGCTGTTCGGCCACGGTGGTATTTAGTGTCGGGATGACGAGGTCTGGGGCAATCTCGCAGAGCGGTTTGAGCACGAAGCGGCGGAGGTGCATCCGAGGGTGGGGCAGGGTGAGCGTGGGGGTGGAGATTGTCCAATCGTCGAAGAGCAGGAGGTCGATGTCGATAAGACGGTCTTGGTATTGGTCATCCACGGATTTGGTGGTGCGCCCCATGTCTTTCTCTATTTGCTGGGTGAGGCGCAGAAGCTGTTGCGGAGTGAGCGAGGTTTCAAACATCGCCGCTGCGTTGAGAAACGTGTGGGCGGATTGGAATCCCTCGGGCGCCGTCTCGATATACGATGAGCAGCTCAGAAGCGTGCACCCTCTGTCCTGCAGGATGTCTATTGCCTTGTCTAAATTCAGAGCCTTGTTGCCGAGGTTGCTGCCCAGGGCGATGTAGATTATGTGTTTCATTTCGATATTTTGTGAAAACGGTAGGGGCAGGTTTTATACCTGCCCGAAGATTATTATTGCAATTAATAGAATGAATTACAAGATATTGCCTCGCTCTTTTTCGGGCGGGTATGACCCCCGCCCCTACCGGTCATTCTTCGCGTCCTACCTGCCGATTATCTTGCGGCCATTCTGTATGTAGATGCCCTTGGTGGGGGTATTGGCGCGGCGGCCTTGGAGATCGTAGATTTTGGAGGCGTCAGAACTGCCTTCTGTGCCTGTTTGGGAGGGCGATGCTTGTGCGGCGGAACGAATGCCGGTCTCGGTGGAAAGCGCGAGGGTGGAAGCGGCGCCTGCGGCTGCTGTGGCGGGCAAAAAGGCTGTGTTGGCAGACAGAGAGGTGGCTGTGGAGCGCACGAGGGTAGGGGCTCCGCTGTTGTTCACCCGCAAGAGATACACACTGTTGGTAGGAATGCCGGTGCGAGCTACGGGCACGGCATTAAGTAGTGAGGAAACACTGGTGGTATCTGTGGCGGCTACGGCGAAATCATAGCTGCCCTGCTGCGCATGGGCGATGACGCCGGTGAATGCGGGGATGATGCTGCCCTCGGGGAGCTGGGCGATGTCGGCTTGGTCGGCACTGATGCCCGTAACGGTGTAGATTTCCACGCCGGCAGGCACAATCACGCTCACGGGAAAGGAAAAAGCCGCCCATTCGTCGGCACTGATTTCCAAGGGGAGGGAGGTAATCTCCTTGATGGCGAAAATATTGCCCTGATCGCTGAATCCGTTTCGCCAATACCCGATGTTGCGGGCGCCGGTGTTGCTCTCGCCATAAAAGGAGTTGAGATAGTTGTTGCCGCTCACGCTTTCGTCTTTGGCCACATAGCGCTTGCCGTTGGCCTCGATGGTGTAGGCGCGCGCCTGGGTGCTGTCTGTTACCATAAGGAGCTTATTGCTGCTCACAGCGCCCACAAATAGGCCCGTCTGCACGTTCTGAATGCGTGTCTTAACGCTGTCTTCCTTAAAGCGCCAGAGCATTGAGGTGAGCGCGGCGGATTTATTGTCGGAGAGGATGGCCGTAGATACGTTTAGGGAGTTGCCGGTGGAGCGGATGTTGCCCGCAGCGTCTGCCATAGCGTCATAGCTGCCTACTATTGCCGTGCCGCGCGTGAAGATAATCTGATAAACCGATGATTCGGAGACGGCATTATTAAATGCACTGCGCCCCAGAGATTGCGGTTCTATAAAATGCAGGATGGAGGCGGAGGAACGCGTAGACGATTCCAACACGCAGGCCGCGGGCCACGCCACGTCTGGCGACATGAAGACGCCCGTCTCGGCGTCCTGCAAATAAAATTCCTCGTCGTTCTGGTAGATATAATAATCACTGCCCTCACTTTTCAGAGTGAAGGCAGGATAAGAGGTGGAAGAGGGGGTGCTGTTCAGAAACGCGCCATATTGCCCGTCTTCTTGGGCTTTAATGTTAATCAATTTGTAGGTATTCTCCTTGCTTCCCTTGGAAAACCGCCACCAATAGGAGTGGTCTTGCGCATTGAGGGCGGCGCGTTGCAATCGGTAGCCTTCGGAATAGTCCTTGTTGGGAGAAGATAGGCATAAGCCCTCGCCGTCTGCGCTGTTGGAGTTATACCATGTGGAAGCGTTGGTGAGGAGATAGGTCTTGGTGGTGTCCACCTCGCCAATGGCCCATGTCTTGGGCTTGAAATCCGAGAAATATTTCTGATACAGGCGCTTGGCAATCTCCAATTCATCGCCTTGTGCTTCGGCGGAGAATGTGCCGTAGGCGTAGGGCGCGCCATCGGGCAGATAGTTGAGGTTGGGCTTCCCTTCTGTGGCGTTCACAAACGGCCATTCGTAGTTGTCAAACCAGCTTTGGCCCTGCATATTGTTTTCAAAGTAGGCTTTCCAGCGCGGATAGTAGTAGGAGCTCAATAGTCCGTTCCATTCGCGGTTGCCGTAGTCGTGAAGTTGTCCGCTTTCGCATTGTTGGCGGTCGCCCCATGTGGTAACGAGCATTCGGGCGTTCTTTTCGTAGAGAGAACGCTCGGTATCGGTCTGCCCAAGGGCGCGCGCCATCTGTGTCCAGCGCCCGAAACGGAGCTCTGTGCGTGTGCCCACCAGTGTGTCCTGGTCCAGAATGAGACCCAAGAAGCGATTGATCATTGTGTTGCGCTCGGAGGCGGATGTGGCCAAGGCTAAATCCTCCAAGGTCTGCTTGCCGTAGTCGGCCAAGGCTTGGCGCAGGATGTCCACCACATCATAGCGGAAATTGTCGTTGTTTTGGAGCTCGTCGGCCACCTGTAGCATCTCATAGGTGGCGGTGCGCAAATCCTCGATGTCCCAATACCATGAGGACCCCGCCCACGTGCTCACCTGTCCCGGACTGCTTTTCGGTCTCATCATAAAGACAGACTCGGTGGTGCCCTGCTGACCGTTGCTCTGGCAGTTGTAGATGCCGTTGGCGAGGCGTGTCCACGCGTTCAGGACGGTATGGAAAACTGTGCTGTCCTTTTGTTCGCTCACGCCGTAGCGCATAAACACGTAATCCTTAAGCCAAGAGTCCTGCGTGTAGTTGGTGCTCGTCCACGGCAGTGAATATAGGAGGTCGTAGAGGATATTATTGTTTTCTATGCCTTCGGGGATGGCGCCTATGCCCTGAATGTTGTTTGAGGCCTGATTGCTGACGGCGGTGTAGAAGCTGGTGAGCAGGCGCGGCAGGCGTCCGAATAATCCCACGTTGCCTCCGAAATTACTGGTCTGCCCCCAAATCCATTCGTGCTTGTTTCCGTTGGCATCGGTGTTGTGCCCGCTAAGCGAGGTGTCGCCATTGCTGTCGCCGTGGAGGTCTAACACCAATAGTTTGCCTGCAGGGATGGTTTGGGTGAGGTCGGTGGTGGGATTGCCCTGCCAATGTTGGGCCACCCAGATGGCATCGCTATCGTAGACCTTGAGCGCATCCCACATAGCCACGATAGAATTCTTGGCGCTGGTGACGCCTTTGGGCACTCCGCCCTCGTGGAAGGGGTCGATGGCGTAATAATGCGTCTGGAGCACATCGCCGTAGACATCGTTGATGGCTTTATAATATTTGGCGGCAAATTCTTTTAGCCGAGTGGTGTTGTTCACAAAATAGGGGCGGGTAAACTGATTCCATGTGCCGCCGTTTACGATGTCGGAGGTCTGCCATTGGCTTACGCTGTCCTTGGCGGCATAGGTAAGGAAGTCTTTCGGCACCATACCCACGTAGCCAGGAATCACCGGCGTCATGCCAAATTCGTTGAGGCGGCCGAAAATCTGTTTAGCCAACTCCTTGCGTTGAGTGAACCAGCTTTCCGGTTGCGGGCCGCCCCACGCCGTCATATTGTTCATGAAAAACCATCCGTAATAGGCCGCGCCGGTTACGAATGCGTTTACGCCGTCCAGTCCTTTGTAGCCGTATCCGTCTTGCAAGACCTGTTTCCACACGCATTCCATGCCCTCGATGATGAGCGGGAGGTTGATGCCGTGCAGAGCCATCCAGTCTATCTCTTGTTGCCAGCGCTCCCATCCCCAAAAGGCCATAGTATAACTATGAGTGCAGAAATTGAGGTAATAGCGCACGGGCACGCTGGCGCGGTGGGTCTCTTCCGAAAATACGGGCAGCGTGGCGGGCAGACTATCCTTGGGATTATTCCACGATATGTCCACTCCCGCTTTGTGCTGGAGGAACCAATTGATACCCGTGGCGATGCTCACGTTGTTATTGCCGCGCACAGAGACCTTGCTCCCGTCGGAGGAGATGGTGAAGTAGTCTGTCTTGTCTGCCGCGGGCTCTATCGAGTAACTGAACTTGCTTGCATCGTTATTATAAGGCAGGATGCGATTAAGCAGTCCGCTGATAGGGTCGGCTGCCATGGCGTTTAGCGTGGGCATGAGCGCGATAAGGAGTAGTGCCAGTGTTCCGAAGGCTGCCTTTTTCAACTGGCGGAGGTGTTTTGTAAGTGTCATGGTAATGAATAGGGTTATAAAGTGAGAAATCAGTGAGTGGAGGAAGGCTAAATCAGTCGGTGATGAGCATACAATCGCCGAAGACGCCGAAATGGTAGCCTTTTTTCACAGCCTCCTTGTAGGCTTTCATAATGAAATCGTAGCCTGCGAATGCGGCGGTGAGCATCAATAGTGTGCTTTCGGGAGTATAGAAGTTGGCCAGCATGTCTGTGGCCACATTAAAGTTGTGTGGCGGGAAGATAAACTTGTTTGTCCATCCGTCGTAGGGATTGACGTGGTGGAGGGTGTCGCACGATGTCTCCAATGCCCTTTGTGCGGTGGTGCCTACGGCCATAACGCGGTGGCCACCGTCTTTGGCGCGGTTGATGATGTCGCAGCATTCGGGTGTGATGTGCAATTCCTCGGACGCTACCTTATGTTTGGTGAGGTCTTCCACGTCTGTCTTGGCGAAATTGCTTTGTCCGCAATGGAGGGTGATGAAGGCGGGCTCAATGCCGGCTATCTCCATCTTTTTCATCATGATGCGTGAAAAATGCATGCCTGTGGCGGGCGCTGTGGTGGCTCCTTCGTAGCGGGCGAAGATACATTGGAAATCCTCCATGTCCTCCTTTGTGGGCTCGCGCTTGATATAGAAAGGCAGGGGCGCTGCGCCCAGCGAATAGAGGTCGTGTTTGAATTCCTCGTGGGGACCATCATAGAGGAAACGCAGTGTGCGGCCGCGCGAGGTGGTATTGTCTATCACCTCGGCCACCAGCGAATCGTCTTCGCCGAAATAGAGCTTGTTGCCGATGCGGATTTTGCGGGCGGGGTCTACGGTAACGTCCCATAGGCGGTCTTCCTCATTCAGTTCCCTGCGCAAAAACACATCTATGCGGGCGCCGGTGCGCTCCTTATTGCCGTTGAGACGGGCGGGGATGACCTTGGTGTCGTTGAAGACAAAAGCATCGCCGTCAGAGAAGTAAGACAAAAGGTCGGAAAACATCTTGTGCTCAATCTTTCCGCTTTGGCGGTGGAGCACCATCATGCGGCCGCCGTCGCGAAACGGGTCGGCTTCCTGAGCGATGAGTTCTTCGGGCAACTTAAACTTGAATTGTGAGAGTTTCATTATCGTAGTATGGTTTTATTTGCTGGAAAATGGGATGATGATTGCGGAATGGCGGTTGTGAGCCGCAAATATGGAGAAAGTGGGCGGACGGTTATGCTAAAGTGGCCAATTCCACGCTGTCCAGCCACTGGGGAAAGGTGTCTAAGTTGTGGCAATCTTCCACACTGTAGTCGCCCACTCGGGTGCGCCTAAGGGCGGTGAGATAAGCTCCGCTATTTAGGGCGATGCCGATGTCGCGAGCCAGGGCGCGGATGTATGTGCCTTTGGAGCACACCACACGTATTTGGATTTCGGTGGGGAGAAAAGAGAGCAGTTCAATTTGGGATATGGTGATAGTCTTGGGGCGCAGATTAACGCTCTGTCCGTTGCGGGCCAAATAGAATGCGCGCTCGCCTTTTATCTTGCAGGCCGAGAATGAGGGCGGCACCTGCTCAATAGTGCCGGTGAAGGAGGCCAACACTTCCTCCACCATCGGGCGGGTGATGTGGGAGGTGGGAAAGGTGGCGTCTTCGGCGTGCTCCAAGTCAAAGCTGGGCGTGGTGGCCCCCAATTTGAGCGTGGCGATGTATTCCTTTTCGTGGCTTTGCAGCTCCTCGATGCGCTTGGTGGCGCGCCCAGTGCAAAGCAATAGGACTCCCGTGGCGAGGGGGTCGAGCGTACCGGCGTGGCCCACCTTTACTTTCTGACCGAGCTTCTGGGTGAGCAACCAACGCACGCGCGCCACGATGCCAAACGACGTCCATGTCTTCGGCTTATCGAATGCGAGCACCTCGCCCTTGAGGAAATCCATCGGTTTGTTCTGCTCCATCGCCTTAATCCACCATTGCCAGCGAATGGCCGGTGAGCAACAATATCAGAATTACTCCTCCCACGATGATACGATACCATCCGAAGAGTTTGAAGCCATATTTTGTGAGGAAACCCACAAACCATTTCATGGCAAGTATGGCTACCACAAACGCAACGGCAGATCCAATGAGCAAAGTGGACACATTGCCCGACATGCTTGCAAATTCCCCAGAGAGAAACATCTTCAAAACCTCCAAGCACGTGGCGGCAAGCATCGTTGGCACGGCCAAGAAGAAGGAAAATTCGGCTGCACGCTTGCGGGTGAGGCCGTTAGCCATGCCGCCTACGATAGTAGCCATACTGCGGCTCACTCCAGGAATCATGGCTATGCACTGGCACAGGCCAATGCGGAAAGCGCGCTTCTCTGTAATCTCGTTTTTGTCGCTACCGTGGCTGAACCACTTGTCGCAGAAGAGCATAAACACACCGCCAACGACAAGCATCACCGCCACTACGGTAACGCTGCCCAAGAGTGTCTCTACTACCTTATTTAATATGCCGCCAATAACCACGGCTGGGATAAAAGCCACAAACAGTTTCCAATAGAAATCCCATTTGTGGAGAAAACGCTGTGTTTTGGTGCTACCTTTGGGAGCGGGAGTGTGATTGAGGCGGAAAAAGCGCTTCCAATATAGCACCACCACGGACAGAATGGCGCCAAACTGGATGATAACAGTAAAAGCCTTCACAAAAGGGGTGCTGGGCACGTTCAGCAGATTCTGCGTGATAATCATGTGTCCCGTAGATGAGACAGGGAGAAACTCTGTGAGCCCCTCCACAATGGCGATGATAATCGTTTGGAACAAATCCATCGTTTTTACTACTCCTAATGTTTGATTAATAGATTGTTATCTCGGAAGCGTGGGACTTACTCTTCCTCTTGTTCTTGCTTGGGCTTGTAGATGATGGCCACAATCATAAATAGAAATCCTGCCAGACAGACCACCGGTGCCACCTTGATGTGGAGCGGCGAGAAAATGTCGGGATTGTAGGCTTCGGCGGTGGACGGCTTCGACACCATCAGCAGAAAACCGATGATTACCACCACCATACCGATGATGAGCAGGATATAATTGATGCGGGAGAAGGCCATAGCCTTGCGTCCGTCCACGATGGGTTCTTTTTCTACGAGCTCAGGGGCGGGCGTGGCGGTCTTGTTCTTGTTCATGGAGGTGGCGCCGTTGTGTGGTGCGGGATAGGTGGAATTATTTTTTGCCATAAGAGTATGTGTTTGAGTATCTATATAATAAGTTGTAATTCCGGAGGGAAAAGACGGTGTTTTGGGGCGGGTGTAAGGCGGCCTAAAAATGGAATGGTTAGTGGCGATACATATTATCGCGGCTCATCCTTAAGTAATGGCTCACGGAAATGTGGGCGCTGAGCCAAGTAATCAGAATTCCGCACACGAGGATGGCGCCCACAGTGGTGGCGCCCACCTGCCATGTGAGCAGGGATTGCATATCCGGCTCGTATTTAACGAGATACCACACTCCGCCGCCCAAAATCAAGATGGAAAGCACGGCGGACACCAGACCAATCTTTAGAGCCGTGTAGATAAACGGCCTGCGGATGAACCCATTGGTGGCGCCCACCAATCGCATTGTCTTAATCATAAATCGCCGCGCGTAGACGCTCAGTCGGATGGTGTTGTTGATGAGCACAAAGCTCACCAGTGTGAGCAACAGAGCCACTGCCAGCAATATCGTACTGATATGGGTGATATTACTGTTGAGGCTGTCCATCAGGTTGGTAGGCGCGGACACGTCTACGATGAGCGAATCGGCCTTAAGTGGCGGCAGAATCTTTTTTAGTGAGTCGCTATTGGCATATTCCGCTTTCAGACCCACCTCAAACGAGGCCGGCATGGGGTTGTAGCCCAAAAATTCGGTGGGGTCGGTGCCCAGAGCCTTGGCTTGTTCCCTCAGGGCGCGCTCCTTGGAAAAATAGTGGATTGAGCGCGTGCTGGGCATCGCTTTCAGACGCTGCTGAATACTGTAGGCCTGACTGTTGGACGTATTCTCGTCCAGCATGAGTGTTACGGTGAAATTCTCTTTCAGTGAGTTGGAGAAATTGTGGGCGAAGCACACGAAGAAAACCACCAAGCCCAAAAGGATGAGCATCAGGGTGGTACTGATACAGGCGGTAACGACATTCATCACCGTGCCGCCGGAATTCTGTCTCTTCTTTGCCATTATTTTTGATGTGGTGGACGAGGTGGCGGACGGCCATGCAGAATCATTTGTGGCCATACCACCCCAAATTTTCTGCAAAAGTAATTATAATAAGGTTGTGTTCCTAATTATTTAGCGATATTTAACAATAATTCTTCCTCTTCCACCCTGCTTCCCCCGTTTTTGTGGCGGTGAGAGCGCCAATTAAGTTAGTAATGTGCGCAATACATTGATGGGAAAGGCGTATGGGATTGATTAAATGTAGGGGCGGGTCAGCCGCGTAGCGGCGTGTTATCCGCCCTACAATTGTTGTGGCTGGTAAATCCAACCGCAACGATTGGATATCATTGGTTTGGCATGTATTTGCCCTATCGGGTAATCGGGCAGATAAGCGCCATCCCACTCCAAATAAATTTGTCGCGGGAACCCCGGGCACGGCATTTCGTTCCTCAATGCCTATTCCGCCCCTACCGGCTCAATCAGTACGCCAAGTGTACATAAAGAGTTTTTCTGCAGCCTCGTATGAAACCCGCCCCTGCCGGTTATGTTCTGCGCATCTCGATATGACGTCGCCATATTTCAAGACGTCCCCCGTTCTTTCCGCCTTATTCCACTATTCGGCCCATAAGGGTGGCGGAGGTGGCGCTTTCCACTATGGCTTTCAAGCGCTCACCGGCGTGGTGATTGCCGCGAGGGAAGATGACCACCTTGTTCTGCGAGGTGCGCCCCTGTAGCTGGTCGGCCGAGCGCTTGCTGCGCCCCTCCACCAGCACCTCAAACTCCTTGCCCACGTCCTTGAGGTTTTGGGAGAGGCTAAGCCGATTTTGCAGGGCGATCATCTCGTTCAATCGCCTTAGTTTAGTTTCCTCCGGCACATCATCCGGGAAATGGCGGGCGGCGTAAGTGCCCGGGCGCTGGCTGTATTTGAAAAGGAAAGCGCTGTCGAATTGGCATTCCTCCATTAGGCTAAGCGATAGGGCGTGGTCTTCCTCCGTCTCGGAGCAATAGCCGCAGAACATATCGGTGGACAGTCCGCAATCGGGGATTATGCGGCGGATGGCTGCCACTCGGTCCAGATACCACTCGCGCGTGTATTTGCGGTTCATCATCTTGAGGATATGATTGCTTCCGCTTTGCACCGGCAGATGGATATGATGGCAGATGTTGGGCATGTCAGCGATGACATGGAGCGTCTCGTCGCTCATATCCTTGGGGTGGGACGTGGTGAAGCGGATACGCATTTGTGGCACAGCCTCGGCCACAATTCTCAATAACTGTGGAAAATCCACATCGCCCGAATGGGAGAATCTTGGTGAATTATCTGATTGACCGGTTGGGTTTTGCGGGGCGGATAGTGCGCCGATAGTGTCGTTGTCGTTCTTCCAGCGATAGGAGTTTACATTCTGGCCCAGCAATGTTACCTCCTTAAACCCCTTTTGCTGCAAATCTCTCACTTCATTCAGGATACTTTGCACATCCCTGCTGCGTTCGCGCCCGCGGGTATAGGGCACGATGCAATAATGGCAGAAATTGTTGCAACCGCGTGTGATACTGACAAAGCCGCTAATCCTATTACCGCTGATTCGTTGCGGGATAATGTTGGAATAGGTCTCTGTGAGCGAGAGCTGCGTGTCGGCGGCGGTGAGCCCGCTCTCCACCTCACTGATTAGTGTGGGCAACTGCAGGTAGCTGTCGGGCCCGGCCACTAAATCCACGCCGTTTTCCTTTATCAGTGTGTCCTTAGTGCGCTCGGCCATACACCCGAGCACGCCAATTATGAAATGGCGGCCCTCTCTGCGCCTGGCATTGAGAGCCTGCAGGCGATGGATGATGCGCTGCTCGGCATTGTCGCGCACGGAGCACGTGTTGAGGAACACGGCATCGGCGCTTTCCTCATCTTTGCTCACCTCGTAACCGGCCATCTGCATGATGCTGGCCACCGTCTCCGAGTCGGCCACATTCATTTGGCATCCGTATGTCTCTATGTATAGTTTCTTCATTCTTAAATCAATAATGTTGTGGCGCTATTTGCTTGTTGTTTTTAGCTCGTAGGGGCGAGGTTCGCGCCGAAGCTGCTAAGAACTCTTCGGTGAACGCAATGTGTTGGCTGAGCCTGTAGGGGCGGGTTTCATACCCGCCCGAAAAATAACGTGATAACGTTTTTCAATTCATATTGGTATCAATGTTTTTGATTTGCGGGCAGGTATAAAACCTGCCCCTACAGGCCTCGTTCTGCATTTCAGAATGCGCAGCATTATTAAAATACGTTAGACTTCTTCTGCAGGTTTATTTTATATCCGTCAGCCATAAGACGTGAAAACGTTTTGTAATTCATTTTGTTAATCGCATTGGCAATCGGCGGGCTTGTTTGAAGACTGCTCCTACCGACTAAAATAATTTCAATGCCGCAGTCGTCATAGCTATCTTTCTTTTCTTTAGCGCAAAAGTAATGCTTTTCTGTGAAATAGAATGCGGTGTGGCGCGCCAAAAATCCGTGAGGAATTTTACGAAACCCGTGCTTGCGCGAAAAAAGTGCGCGTTAGTTTGCGTTCACAGTGCTGTAACATTATCTTAACAGTACT